>CAMCTP010000001.1 GCA_945878495.1 Rickettsia typhi
GGATGCGTCATGGAAGGCTCAACAAGCTGGAATTATCGTCCAAATGAATATAAATTTAACAAATCAAAGCCAAAAACAATAGACGTAATAGTTTTCTCAGACCAAAGATCGAATTACAGAGAAAACAAGCGTGCAAAAAGCCTTATACCTCTTGTAAAAAGCGGTGTTGATATAAATCCAATGCCTGAATTATCGGAATTATTTTACACAACATCAGAAGATTTGCCAATTGGAGAATGTGATAAACAAATGATTTCGAACAGCTATAAATATTTTAAACCATCGGTCGATTTCGCTTCTGGCCTGGTAAGAGAAGTAAAAGCGGCAAATTACGTCAGCGAATATAGCGTAAATTTTTTATGCAACAGAGCTCAAAGCAAAGCACATTACAGAATTGAAGGAAAAATCCTTGATACCACACTTAAAACGGAATTTTATTCATATGGAGTATCTCTATTTTATCCGCTTGCATGGCTTGCTGGATTGAGCTCGGAAAAATATAGCATAAATTTAAAGCTTGAATTAAGTCTAATAGATGGTAAATCTAACAAAGCAATATTCTCAAAAATCTATACAGCAAAACCAGTAGAAATTATCAACACCATGTACAACATTAAGAGCCTAATGGTTTATGATAAAATGGTTGGCGAAATATACAATGAATTTACCAAGGAAATCAAAGATAAAATAAAGTAATTAATTACTTTTGCCGAACTCTCGAGCCCTAGTCTCCCCCGCTTTCATTCCCGAATCAACTCCATTTTTAAAGTCATCAGACATGGCATCGCACGCTGCCTGAGTGACACCTTTTTTACTGGCAATTTTGGCAATCGATGAATTAAAATCGGTATTTTCGCATAAATCCAACGATGATTTCAGTAAATTTTTAACCACCGCAATCGACAAATCAGGGGTTAGTTGAAATTTCTCAATAGCAAAATTAGCCAAAATATCAGCCAATAATAAAAAATATGCCGAGCCGGATCCTGTCAAAGGTGTTATTCTATCAATATCTGCATCACTATTAACGTCAACCAAGATGTTTCCATTTAGGCCAAATAATTTGCAAAATTCTTTTAATACAACATCGCCGCCATCAATCAAAACCAGACTTACTCCTATATTTTTCTCAATACCAAGACTTGGCATAGTTCGCCCCACTTTATCACAGCCAACGCCAAGTTTTTCAGCAATAACGCTACATGAAATCATTGCCATGATCGATAAAACTCTTGTATTTTCTCCGCAATATCTACCGATCTCACTGGATATTTTATCGAAATCCTGAGGCTTAATAGCTAAAATTATTAAGTCAAAATGATCAATACTTTCAACATCACTCAACCGCCTTGCAATTTTAAATTTCTCCGATTCAAACCCCCTATCAACAACGTTTATATCGCCATAAGTATCGCTATAAACTTTTAAAAATGCAGAACCCATATTACCGCATCCAATTTGCAAAATTCGCATTATTTTTTAAAACTGTGTTTTTTTAAACCATTAAGATATATCATTTCGAGCAAACAACGGCAAGCATTTTCAAAAGCGTTTTCCGAAAATAATCTAGTGACCTCTATTTTTCGAACCTTATATAGCTCAGCAACCTCATCAACGACCGCAAAATCATCACCGTGAAATCTATCGCTCAAATCTAGCATTGTAGCTAAAAAATCCTTATTTGGCGTAACATTTTTTCTCTCCCCATCTAGATAAAAACCATTTAATTCCAGCAATAAAGCTCCTCTCTTAATATCGTCTTTTAAAATCGCATAAGCCTCATTGATTTTGACGCAAAACGAAGCCTGTATAAGCATTTCATTACCATTATCCGCAAAATTATCAGGATGATTTCTTGCCATTAAATCAACGTATTCAGATTCTAAAACAGCCGGATCTATTGAATATTCCGGTTTATATTTAAATATCTCAAAAGCATTAAATTTCATTTTTTTAGCAAATTTAATTTTTTTACATCATACCTTCCGCTTAACGCAATTTTCATACCATGCAATTTTATTGCCACGGAAATTCCTGAATTATTTTTAACTGAAAGTAGTAATTTTTTCAGACTTTTTAAGCTAATAATGCTATCAACCTCTATCGTAATATTTTCTAAATTATCGTCAACTTCAGAAACGCAATCAACCTTCGTATCGGGCAAAATCTCGGCAACAATATCTTTTTTCTCCTCAATATTCTTCACAATTATATTCTCTTCTTTTGGTTTAATGTCAGGTTTTTTTACCACAATTGGCTCAACTCTCACAATGCTTTTGGGCGTATCTAATTCAACAAATTTCCTATAATGATCACTTGCTTTAGCGTCATCTTTTTTATCACCAAAAGATTTATTTTTTGCATCGAAATCTATCAATACCAGTCTACTCTCCTCATCTTCAAGATTTTTAATACCATTTCCTATTAACCTCAAACCAGACTCATCACGAATTGCGCTGACCTCAACGCACACAAGTCTACCCTCTTCAAATAGCTCTTTGTTCTCAATAATAACGTCCGAATTGAAAAAAGCGATCTCAATGATTCCATCTAAATCCGCTATACTTAAAAAACAGAACCTGCCGCCTTTTTTAAAACGCTGGATAATTTTTGTTACAACTCCGATTAAAGTGATCGTTGATTTCTTATCTCGCAAACCCTCTAATTCAGATGTTTTGGTAACACTGTTGCTCTTTAAAATATTAGGAAATTGTAACAAGGGATGCGATGATAAATAAAAGCCGACATACTCCATTTCATTTCTCAATTTCTCAATCTCCTTATAATCCGATGTCTTTTTTAGCTCCGGTGCTATAATTTTTACATTATCATCATCGCCGAATAAGCTCATCGAGTTATCATCGGATTTTTCAGCATTTACGGCAAATTTTACAATATCCTCCACAGAGTCAAACAATTGCTTTCTATTCTTGTGTAAATCATCAAAACAACCAGTCAAAATTAAGCTTTCGAGCTGCTTTTTGTTGCAAATTTTATGCCCGACTCTTTTTGCAAAATCAAATACATCTGTAAATTTTCCATCTCTATTTCTAATTTCAGCGATCTCCATTGCCGAATTCAATCCAACAGATTTCAACGCTCCGAGCCCATAAATAATCGATTTTCTATCCCTTGATATACCGAACAAACCACCTGAAATATTTATATTTGGTAAAATAATATTAATACCAAAATTTTGCCTTGCATCTGTAACGAATTCATTTAATTTATCCGTATTTGCAAGCTCAAGATTCAAATTGGCGACAAAGAATTCAATTGTCGCATTTGCCTTTAAATATGCAGTTTGATAAGATATTAGGGAATACGCCGCAGCATGAGATTTGTTAAATCCATAGCCGGCAAACTTCTCCACCAAATCAAAAACCTCCGATGCAACTGATGCCTCAATATTGTGAGATTTTTTTGCGCCATCGACAAAAATTTCTCTTTGCTGATCCATTTCTGCCTTAATTTTTTTACCCATCGCCCGCCTTAACAGATCAGCACCGCCCAAGGTATATCCCGCTAAAACCTTTGCAACCTCCATTACCTGCTCCTGATAAATAATAATACCGAAAGTTTCCGCCAATACTATTTTAAGCAAATCGTGTGGATAAGATACAACTTCCTGCCCAGTTTTCCGACGGACATAATCCGGTATAAACTCCATTGGACCAGGTCTGTTAAGCGATGTGATTGCTATCAAATCCTCTATTCTATCGGTTTTAATATTTTCCAGCGTTTGACGTGGAATTGCCGCTTCTAACTGAAAAACTCCTTTTAATTTTGAACTCTGTAATAGCTTAAAGGTCTTTGCATCATCTATTTTTATCCTGTCAATATCTATTAAATTATCCGCTTCTTTTGCCAATTTACAAGCCTGATGAATTACCGTCAGGGTTTTTAACCCAAGAAAGTCGAACTTTAAAAGTCCCATTTTTTCAGCATCCTTCATATTAAATGCTAAAACTGGTATCTCGGAGTTTTCATCTCTCTTGATTGGCACTATATCCAATAAATCAACAGCGCCTATAATTATACCGGCAGCATGTGTCGAGGTATGGCGATTTAAACCCTCAAGCTCCATTCCAATTCGTACAAGATTTTGAACATCGGGATCCTCCTCTATTTCCTGCTGAAGATTTTGATCCATTTGAATCGCTTTCTCAATCGTTATCTGTTCAATCGGTGAAAACGGTATCATTTTACATACCGAATCAACATGCCCATATGACATTTGCAGAACCCTACCAACATCTTTTAGTACAGCTTTTGCCTGTAATTTTCCAAAAGTAATAATACTGGCAACTCTGTTAACTCCATATTTTTGCTTGACATATTCTATCACCTCTCCTCTTCTGCTTTGACAAAAATCTATATCAAAATCCGGCATTGAAACTCTTTCCGGATTTAAAAATCTTTCAAAAAGCAAACCATAGTGAATTGGATCAAGATTTGTTATCTGACATGCCCAAGCAATTATCGAACCAGCTCCCGATCCACGCCCCGGGCCAACCGGTATATCCTGTAATTTTGCCCAAACAATAAAATCCGATACTATTAAAAAATAACCCGCAAAGCCCATTTTTTCAATAACGGCAAGCTCAAAATCAAGCCTATCAAAATAAATCTTTTTTTTGTCCTCGTCCTCAATACCAAGATCATCAAGCCTTTTATTTAAACCACTTGTAGCTTGATTTCTTAATTCTAAATTTTCATCCCCACTGCAAAAAGTCGGCAACATAGGTTTGTTTTCGGTAAGATAAAAATTGCATCTTTTTGCAATATTAACCGTATTTTCAATTGCTTCAGGTATATCTGAAAACATCTCAATCATCTCCTGTGAAGATTTCAAATAATATTCGCTATTTAATCTAATTCTATTTTTCTCCTGAACATACTGACCACTACCAATACAGGTCAAAACATCATACGCATCAAAGCCTTCTTTTTTTACAAAATGCGGATCATTTGTTGCCACTAGCGGTATATTCATCTTCATTGCCAAGCCTATATGAAAATCCTCGACCTCCATTTCACGATCCCTGCCATGTCTTGTTAGCTCAATATAAAACCTATCGCCAAATTTCTCCTTTAATTTTTCACATAAAATTTCACCGGCAGCTATATCGTTTGCCAAAAAATATCTCGCCAATCCTCCGAGATATCCTCCGCTGATACAAACAATATCAGTCAAGTCCAAGGTATCAAGATCTTTGGTTGTAATGTACGTTTCTTCATTTTGACCTTTTTGACCGGCAAAATCCGCTCTATAAAGCATTTTTAATAAATTCCTGTATCCAATCTCACTCATCGCCAAAAATCCAATATGTGGAAGCTTTTGATCGTTATCCGACAACCACCTCTCATTATCGACAAATGCCATATTCAATCCTATTAACGGCTTACTTTTTACATCCTTTATTTTCGAGGAAAATTCCAAAGCACCTGACATAGAATAATCATCTATCATGGCAATCGCCGGCATTTTATCGTCAATGCATAACTTCTTTAAATTCGCAATCGTAATTGTACCGTTTAAAATAGAAAATTCAGTTTTACAGCGTATATGAACAAACATTGCAGTCAAGTTTTCAAAACCCTACATTTCTCAAATTAATATGTCAAGAACTCTTTTGTTGATTTTTAAAAATAATAGAGATATTTAGTGTACAAATTTAAATTCACTATATATTAAACCTACAAACAAAAAATGCAAATGTAAAAATAAAATCACCGTTTTGAATTTCATTCACAATTTTATGGTTCGCCTTTAATTACGATATTATTTTTCATTTATTCGGCAATTATGAAGCAATAGAAAAAATTGGAAAATATTATTGCGAAAATGATAAATCTATAATAACTCCAGCTGGTTGCCTTAAAACGGCTTCCGCTATATCTATGGCGTCAATAAATAAAAGATTTCTTTTTCCGTTGATCGGTGTAATATTTACATCTTTGGTTAGCGTGCTTCTCTCTATTTTTACGACCAGGCTTAAAAGTGAAGAAAATTCGCTTATCGCAGAAGATTGGAAGTGGATAAAACGAAATTTGAAAACAATAATAGATATTAAAAATCACGATATTGACCAGCTAAACAGTATCTTAATAAACAATCAAAACCCAGATCTAAGCAAAAAACTACTTCAATATATTGAAGAAAGAGATGAATATGTGGAAAAATTAACGAATCGTATTGAGCTTGAGCTTAAATCGGAACTAAAAAACATCGAGAAATTTAAAAACTTAAAGATCTAAACAAAAAATTACTTCAATATATCGAGGAAAGAGATGAATATATATCAAAATTACGAAACAAGACTGAGCTTGAAGCGAAGTCATCTCTGGCAAAGTCTTTAAAGAAAAAATAAAATCGCGTGCCCTATAAGCCGAGTTCTGTCAGTTTTTGCAAACTGCTTAACCATTTATCTTGTCAAGATATCGCTATCTTGAACCAGCACCCTACCCGATCGCAACCAAAAGACAGGCATATGCGACCCTATTTGGGCTTGCCTTAAACGGGGTTTTCAATGCCATCGACATTGCTGCCGATGCGGTAGTCTCTTACACCACCTTTTCACCCTTACATGCCTAAACATGCGGTACACTTTCTGTTGCACTATCCATACAGCTCTCACTGTTGCAGAATTTCTCTGCCGTTTTGTCTTTATAAGGCTCGGACTTTCCTCTGAAAAAATTTCAGCGATTAAGCGGACACGCAGGGAAAAATATAATGCAAAAAATACTTGTCAATTAAAATTTATATACATGCTTATTGCATCCAAAGAGAGCCTCTCTTGACTTTTAAAATTATTCCATAGAATAAAATAATCATATTGTAAAAATCTTCAGCAATATTTTTACAGAAGTCTTCTCACTATTGCTTCCAGCGATAAAAAAAGATAAAAAATCCACACTTGGTATATTCGTAATAATACTGGTATTTATAATTCTGATCGCTATTTACAAAGTTGCTTGGAACTATATTGGAAAGATATTTTACGATGCCTTGGCCATTAAAGATGCCATAAAAATAATACAACTACTTCTAATATCTCTATTTGTTGCAATTCTTCATAGCGTAATACTAAGCGAAAAAGATTATCTCAAAAAAAAGCTATTTATTAAATTCAGAGAACTATTATACGATTATTATGGCGTAAAAGCATTAAAAAATCCATCGTGCTCAGTAACATGCCAACGAATGAGTCAAGACCTTCATCAGCTCGCAAGAATCTCAATCAATACACTGCTAACATTTATATTAGCCGCAATCACATTACCATCATTCATCGTTGTTTTGTTCAAAATTACAAATTTTTGGATATCAGCCCTGTGTTTTATTTATGCAATAGTTGGAACTTATATAGCGAAAAAATTAGGCAAACCAATCGCCGATCTAGACTACGAACAGGAATCGCTTGAGGGTGAATTAAGGAAAGATTTAATTCAAACAATAGACCAAAATTTAAACAAACTGCCACCATTAAACAGAGTTATTGATAACTACCACGCTATTATGCGAAAAGAAAAAATTCTGAGTTATTTTCAAAACATATACCAAGAATTATCAATCACTTTTTTGCACATCATACTTCTTCCAATCTACATTACAACGTCCATGACGCTTGGAACTTTTCACCAATCTGTGGCCGCATTTAAAAAAGTTCTTGGATCAATTAGCTTTTTTGTTTATCAAAGAGAAGGAATAGTTGAAATTATGGCAACTGTCAAAAGAGTCAAGGAGCTCGGCAGTGCTTCAAAATAAATCCTCGATCCCTATTTCCCAAATCTTTAATCAACTCCAGTTCAAAATTATCTTGAAAAATTAATCGAACATCATCAGCCTGATCCCATCCAAACTCAATTGCCGCAAAGCCATTCTGGGTTAAATTACGTTGTAAAATATCGTTCAATTTTGTGTAAAAAATTAAGCCGTCATGACCACCATCTAGTGCGAGCCTAGGCTCAAAATCCTTTACCTGATAATCCAAATCTTCGATATCTAAAGATCTGATGTACGGTGGATTTGAAATAATAATATCAAATTTTTCATCAACAAAATCCTCCAAAAGTAGATCATGATTATTAAATTTACAACAATCTAAAACTTCATGAAAATCTGCATTTTTCTTCGACATATCTAATGCAACTTCTGAGATATCAAATAGTGATAACTCAAATTTAATATTGTTTTTTAAATTTTGCAATTCACGAACTATTGTAATACCAAGACATCCGGATCCTGAACAAAAATCAGCAATTTTTATCACCCCATCGAACGGTACATTGCGGCATCTTGATATCAATTTTTCAACAACCCACTCCGAATCAAATCTTGGAATTAAACATGACCTATTAAGGGAAAATTTTCGTCCGTAAAAATAAGAATATCCCAAAATATACGATAATGGCTCACAAGATAAAACTCTTTTGTTAGTAATTTCTAGAGCCAATTTGTATACCGCTAAATCAAGCTCAGCATCAAACGAAATACCGCCATAGCTAGTTTCTTGAAGGTGAGAAATAATCATCTTCGATTCACTGTTAGACTCTGGCGTAATATTTGAAAGTATGCTAGAAATCTCCTTATAAAGATCTCCAGCCTTCACGATTATATAAACTCGCTTTCAGAAAAAAAGAAATTTATCTCTTTTACTGCATTTTCTTCTGAATCTGAACCATGAACTGAATTTTCACCAATTGAAACCGCATGCTCTGCTCTTATTGTTCCAGCTTCAGCATCTTTTGGATTTGTTGCACCCATTAGTTTTCTATATTTTTCAATTGCATTTTCAGATCTTAAAACCTGAACTACAACTCTTCCAGCCGTCATACTATCAACCAATTCTCCAAAGAAAGGTCTATCTTTATGAACTTCGTAAAATCCCTCAGCCTGCGCTTTGCTTAATCTAACCATTTTTTGTGCAACGATTTGAAATCCAGCAGACTCAATCATAGCATTAATTTTTCCAGTTATATTTCTGCGAACCGCATCTGGTTTTAATATTGAAAGTGTTTTGTGCATTTGTAAATAAATAATATAATCTTATCTATAAATGCAAAATTAATTTGCAAGAAAATTCAATTCGAATGCCACATTTTATAGTAGTCCGAATTAGAATCTGCAATTAAATCAGCATGAATACCTGATTCCTTAATTTTACCAGCCTCTAAAAAGAAAATTTTGTCACAATCAACAACCGTTTGCAATCTATGAGCTATCATAATTGTGGTTTTTCCTTGCATCAAAGCATCAAATGCGCTTTGAATATCTTTCTGCGTTTTGTTGTCAAGAGCCGATGTAGCCTCATCTAAAATGACAATCGGTGTATTTTTTAGAATTGCACGAGCTATAATTATCCTCTGACGCTGACCTGCAGAAAATTCACCTCCCATGTGACCAACTTTTGTTCGCAATCCATTTGGCAATGACTGAACAAAAGCCTCTATATTCGCCGCTTTTAATGCTGCAACCAAAGATTCATCGGTATATGAATCAATTCCATATGTCAAATTTGACAAAATAGTACCATCAAACAATGAAACATCCTGACTGACATAGCTAATATTTTTTCTTACAAATGATGTATTTATTTCATTTATATCAACATCATTGAGGAAAATTTTTCCAGACTCAACTTTATAAAATTTCAGCAATAACCTTACAATTGTCGACTTACCTCCGCCAGATTCTCCAACGAAAGCCACTTTTTCTCCTTGATTGATAGTGAAATCTATTCCATTCAAAACTGCAGAATTCCGAAAACAATCTTCATAACCAAAGGTCAAATCAGAAAATTTGATTTTCGCCATACCAAGATCAACGTCTTTTCTGCCTTTGTCGCTTCTTAAATCAATTGGCATTACCAAAATATCGAATATCCTTTTTATAGAAATATAACCCGCTTGCAAGCTCATTCCTAGATTTGACGTAGATTTTGCTGGCTTATAAAGCATAAGTAAAGCCGTTAAAAATGCGAAGAAACTACCAGCCGTCATTTCTCCATTTATTACCTTATATCCGCCGTACATTATTACCAAACTCGCAGCCAATCCTCCAACAAACTCCATAAGTGGAGATCCTATAAATCCTATTTTTCCAGCTTTAATCTCTAGACTCTTTATCTCAGATAAAATTTTATCCATTTCTTTTTTTTCAAATTCTTCTTGGCAAAAAGACTTTACTGTCCTTATTCCATCAAATATATTTTGTAAAAAAATATTAACCCTAGATGTACTTTCCTGAAATAATCTATAAACTTTTCTTAATTTTTTTGTCAACTTTACCAATGGGTAAAATGCTATCGGAAAACCAAATAATGCAATACACGACAATACTGGACTCTTATAAAACATAAGGCCAACGAGAAATAAAATTGTTAAAAACTCTTTTGCTGCATTAACTACAAGTGCAGTAATTGACATTTTAATATTTTTGACATCAGACGAAAAATACGTCATTATCTGACCAGTTTTCATAGAAGACAAATCATCCAATTTAAGATAAATTAATCGATCAAATAAATCCTTTGATATTTTTTGCGAAATAGAAGTTTCAACGTCATTCATTATCAATTTATAAAGATAAACTGATATGGATTTTAAAAAAAATACCCCGCAAATCGCAAGACAAATTCCATAAAGCCTACCTATGTCTTTATTGACAAAGATTTTGTTAATAACTGGATCCATTAAGCCAGCAGATGCAGCGGTCGCAAGGGCTGAAAGAGCCATACACAGAACAGCTAAAAATATTTTAGCCTTGTGAGGAAAAATATATAATGAAAGAAAATTTCTACAAATCTTCCAATCAATTTTTTCTTTTCCCAGATAAGACAACGCTTGAAAAAATCAATCGCAAGACATTGGGCTTCCAGTAAGAACACCAACAACAGCCGGAGCACCAAACATTGCACCAATCCCAATTGCAACAGCAGCAACGGAACCCCAGGTAATTTTACCAAGGAAAAAGAATACCCCAATCGTTACAACCGCAGCAAGAGCGACACCTTTACCTACACTACTCGTAATAAATTTGTACATTCCACAAAATGCATCAATAAAGGCATTTTTACTAGCACCAGATTGCTGAGCTCCACAAAGCCCATTAGCCGTTCCAGAAACTCTTGTTATCAGAGCTGTATAGTTCTTGTCATCTACATTAAAACAAGTCTGACCTATTGGACAAGAATATGCCAATGAACAAGCAGTTTGAGAAGATTGAACACAGATTTTTACCCTTGGATCGCAATATAAACCTGAAGTACAAATATTTGTCGTATCATCACAACTCTTACCAAAAGCTACGTCGGCTGCATAAGCTTTATTTCCGTTGATAGTTGCAATAAATGCAACAAAAATAAATAAAATAGCAGATTTTATCATCTACAAAAAAAAATAATTAACCTATATAAGCATCAATTTTCTAAAATTCAAGTGTTATTTTAATTTCGTAAATTAATCACAAAGAAAAAAAGAGTTATTTTGTAATATTTTAAGATTCAAAACAGTCTACCAAGCCACGAATTCTTTCAGAATAATCAAGAGAAAATGATAATATTTCACCTGTCATCGGATGCTGAAATTCTAGATTATAAGATTGCAGAGCTTGACCAGATAAATTTGCGATAAAATTATCCAATTTCTCAATTTTAAACCTAGGAATCGTACGCGGTCGATACAAGCCATCGCCAATAACATGATGACCAATCGAAGCTGCGTGAAGCCTTATTTGGTGAGTTCTTCCAGTTGACAATTCAAACTCAATCATAGATGCCGCTCCATTGAAAAAAGTTTTTAAAACCTTATAACTTGTCGAGGAAAACCTCGCCCCGGAGTCATCTTCATCACAAATCATCATACGCTGATCGGAGAAATTACCTTTTTTCATAAAACGCTCAATTATTCCACTTGCCGGAACAGGAACTCCGTAGCATATAGCTAAATATTTTCTTTTAAATTCGATTTTATCGGCTATAATACTTGACAGTTTTGCGTGAGATATATCATTTTTTGCCACAACCATCAAACCACTCGTCTCTTTATCTAGCCTATGAACTATGCCAAGCCTGTCAAATCCACTACAAGATGAAAGATTATCTCTGCCATATTTAAAGATCAAAGCATTTACTAGAGTTCCATTTGGTTCATGCTGAGAAGCATGAGAGCTTATACCGGTTGGCTTATTAACCACGATCAAATGTTCATCCTCAAACACAACATCAACATCCATTTCCATTGGCTCGATACTTGAAAAATCCTGTTTTTCTGAAACAAAGCTATCACTAGAAAACTCTACAATATCATTAGCTTCAACTTTATAGCTATTTTTAATTTTTTCACCATTAACAAAAACAAGGCCAGATTTAATTTTATCCTGTATAAAAACTCTCGACAGATCTGGTAAAAAACTCTTTATCAAAAGGTCGATTCTTTTGCCAATATCTGAATCAGTTGCCGTATAAGTAAATTTTTCTTGCATTATAATTATTTCTTTTTACCATATTATATATACAAAAATTATATGCAAGTTATACAAAATATATTAATTACATTCGAGATTATTCTTGGACTATCAATTTTATTAATCACGATTTTTCAAAAGAGCAACTCTGATGGATTGATTTCAAAAGTCTCAAATCCATTCAATAATTCAAGTCAACAAATCGCCCCAGCAACAAAAATAACTGGAATTTTTATAATTTTTTTCATGCTAAATTCAATAGCATTAACTATAATAAAATCAAAGCAATCAAAAATATCACTCGCTCCCTTGAGCGAATCTTCTCAGTTAATTAACGAAAAAAATGATACTGACGAAGAGTAAAATACAATTTCTAATAGCTATAGCTATATGCGGAAAGGCAAATGCTTTAACTCTGAACAATATACCTGAATCATGTAAAAATTTTGAAAAATATGATTCATTTTTCTCGAATTCAATTAATATAAATGGTAATTTTAGTCAATTTATCAATAATGACTACAATGCGGGCGGAGCAATAAAAATTGATGACAAAGATTTCATCATAGACTATAATGATGGTGAAATAAATGCAAAGTTTTACAGTTCTGGAAAATATATGATTTATTTTGACAGAAGCTTAAATCAAAAATCACATATACCAAAAACAAAAATACCAATCTACTCAATATTATCATCAAAGCAAAACCTTTCAACAATGAAAATACTGGAATGTAGAATTTTTGATGGAAAATATGAAATAGAATTTGATAAAGTCAACAATCTAGGATCTTTAACGATTAATTTCATTGAACAAAATGATGTGCTAAAGCTTAAAGAAATCTCTCAAACCTCAGGATCATCAGATTCTGAAACAAAAATAATACTAGATTATTAAAAATACGATTATTGTTTATAGACTTTATGATATTTAATAAATACTCAAGTAGAAACTGATATATTTTATTGAATCATTTTTGATTGGTTAATATTTTCGAAGTAAGCAAGACTATAAGAGCAAGAGAAACAATTCAGAGAATAAATATTTTATATGTCTGCCATAAAGGCAGAATTTTTTTTATTGTAATCCAACCCCAGATTCCCCTAGGGTTACCTTGTTACGACTTAAGCCCAGTTACCAAACCCACCGTAAACAGATGCCTCCTTGCGGTTAGCTCACTGTTTTCTAGTGAATTCAACTTCCATGCCTTGACGGGCAGTGTGTACAAGACCCGAGAACGTATTCACCGCAACATAGCTGATTTGCGATTACTAGCGATTCCGACTTCATGCAGTCGAGTTGCAGACTGCAATCTGAACTGAGATGCCGTTTAAGGGATTAGCTTCACCTCGCGATGTTGCAACCCGTTGTCGGCACCATTGTAGCACGTGTGTAGCCCAAAACATAAGGGACATGATGACTTGACATCATCCCCTCCTTCCTCCTGCTTATCACAGGCAGTATCTATATAGTTCCCGGCCTAGCCGCTGGCAAATATAGAAAGGGGTTGCGCTCGTTGCGGGACTTAACCCAACATCTCACGACACGAGCTGACGACAGCCATGCATCACCTGTAACACCCGGATTGCTCCACTATAACGCTGCCGCTATAGTTTGTCGATGTTATGTCAAGTTTTGGTAAGGTTCCTCGGTTAGCGTCGAATTAAACCACATGCTCCACCGCTTGTGCAGGTCCCCGTCAATTCCTTTGAGTTTTAATCTTGCGATCGTACTACTCAGGCGGTTCACTTAACGCGTTAGCTGTTCCCACCGAAGCATAAGCCCCGACAGGTAGTGAACATAGTTGACGGCGTGGACTACCAGGGTATCTAATCCTGTTTGCTCCCCACGCTGTCATGCATGAGCGTCAGTATTGGCCCAGATGATCGCTTTCGCCTCCGGCGTTCCTCTTGATATCAAAGGATTTAACCCCTACACCAAGAATTCCATCATCCTCTACCAAACTCTAGTAAGGCAGTATTAATAGCAGCACCGAAGTTGTGCTCCGGTATTTCACTATTAACTTACCAAACAGCCTGCGCATTCTTTACGCCCAGTGATTCCGAGTAACGCTTGGACTCTTCGTATTACCGCGACTGCTGGCACGAAGTTAGTCAGTCCTTATTCTTCAGGTACCGTCATAATCTTCCCTGATAAAAGAGTTTTACAATCTTTCGACCTTCATCACTCACGCGGTATTGCTGGGTCAGGCTTTCGCCCATTGCCCAATATTCCCCACTGCTGCCTCCCGTAGGAGTCTGGGCCGTGTCTCAGTCCCAATGTGGCCGACCGTCCTCTCAGACCGGCTACCGATCTTCGCCTTGGTAGGCATTTACCCTACCAACTAGCTAATCGGATATAGGCTCATCAAATAGTGGATTGCTCCTTTCCCCTTTCGGGCGTATGCGGTATTAATTACAATTTCTTGTAGTTATTCCCCGCTACTTGGTAGATTCCTATACATTACTCACCCGTTCGCCGCTAAAAATTTTATAATCCATGGCAAGCCACTTCATATAAAATTCTTCGCTCGACTTGCATGTGTTAAGCATACCGCCAGCGTTCACTCTGAGCTAGGATCAAACTCTAATAGTTTATCCTCGTATTTCTACGTATATTCTCGGAATTAACGTTTCTCTTGCTTTTATAAGCAAGCTTACTGTCAAAAATATTTACGATTTTAAGTTTTTAAACTCTTATAGATCACTATACAAACTCAAAATCTTAATTGTCAACAAAAAAAATAATTTTTTTTTATTTTTTATTGCAATCAAGGCAAAACCCCTACATTAAAGGCATTCCACCTATAGAAATTCTGAATCTCTGAACATTGTCATAAGATAATGCCGAAACATAAGCTGAATAATCCAACGAAACAACGCCAAATGGAGTAGGCATTTCAATTCCAAATCCGCTAGCATTTCTAATTCTACTGGAATCTAAAATTTGCTCGGTATTGCCCGATGAATTAACCTTATAACCCACCCCATCAAAACCCTTGGCCATTGCAAAATCTGAGAACATATACCATCTTGCTCCACTATCTTCACTAAAAGGTACTGGAAAATGCTGCTGAAGCGTAAATATTCCATAAGTATTTGCTCTGTATGAAATATAATCATGATAAACTTGAGAGCCATCAGCGGATGTCTCCTGAAACCTTGGACCGAGACCTCCATATCCAAATCCACGCATGTTAAAATACCATACATTGTATCTATTCTGAAACAACACATCTCCGCCCATAGATTGCACATTTCCTCCATGGAAAGCTATTTTTAACGGCATTGATCCGGAATTCCCAAATAACCTGTAATACTTTGTTGCTTCAAAATCGTGTTTAATAAAATTCTGATTACCTCCGAGGCCTGCAATAGTTTGCCCTCCGCCTATTCTACTTCCCGTTGTCGGTAAAATAAAATTATCTCTCGTATCATAATAAATCGCATTTGATATCGATGATGTTGTAGTATTTTTAAACTGATCCATTACCAAGCTTCTTTGCATCCAAGTTCCAGTTTGCGAGTTCTCCATATTTGTCTTTGAATATGAATATGTAAAATAGTAAAATAAATTATCACCCATTCTATAAGAAAGTGTAGGAGATATATAATAGCTCTCCGATCTATATTTTATAGCACTTCCATAATAACCAGAAGGGTCAAAAACTGAATATCCAAGATTTAAGCCACCTCCAAATTTCGACTGACCAAATCTTGCCGTAGATAAACCAACTCCAAAATTCTTTGAAATTTTTGACATCATAAAAGATGTGTCAAAGTCATACCCAGTACCTTTGATATTTGGAAGATTTAAATTTACCCCAATTAATCCTTTTTCAAAATCCGAATATCCAGCCTGAGCATTTATGCTTGAGCGTCTTTCATCTTCTTCAATTTCAACAGTTAAATCAACAGAATTGCTGCCAGAAACTTTGCTCTTGTTGATCTCTATTTTTTTAAAATAACCTAAAGACATCAACCTATTCTTTGACCTCTCAATATCTTTGTCCAAAATACTAGATCCTTCAGAAACCAATAGTTCTCTTCTAATTATAAAATCTTTTGTCTTTTTTTGACCAACAATCGTAATATTTCTTACCATATCCGGCTCATAAACCTCTGCGATAAATCTAATATCGAGATTATTATTATCGGTATTTTCAATCTTATAATTAATATTTACATTTCCATTTGCGTTCTTGTATAAATTATTATACACCTTATCTTTTGCAATATTCAGTATCTTTTTATTATAATAAACATTTTGCTTAATACCCAAGTCTTCAACCTTCAAACCCGATGAAAGCTTCATAACACTTTCATCTATTAATATATTTGATATTTTATATCTAGCCCCCTCGCTTAAATACAAATCAATCAAAACATCGCTCGAATCTCTGGAAAATTGCACTACAAGATTTTCAATTTTAGCATAAGGATATCCATTTTCATTATAATATTTTATGATAGATTCTTTTACCCTTGAAATTAATCCTTGATCATAATCGGTTCCTTTGAAAAATAGACCTGACTCTTTTACACGTAAAATTTTTAAAAGTTCATCTTTCGTGAAACCTTTTAAACCATAAAAATTGAATTTTCTGATACTAGATCTATCTCCTTGATTTACCTCAAATACAATATCAACAACGGATTTATTCTCTCTGATTACTATTTTTGGCTCAACTATTGAAAGATTATATCCAAGATTTTGCATAACAGCCTGCAGCATCATGACATCTTCCTTGATTATAGCTTTTGAATAAATTCCCCTTTCTTTTGTCTGTATTTGGTCTTTTATTTTTTCAAAATCAATAATTGCACTTCCATCGACATAAATCTTGCCAATCGTTAAGTTTTCGATAATATCAAAAATAAGAACATCATTTTCAAGCTCAATATCGACCTTTGCAAATTGACCGGTAGAATAAAGATTTTTAATCATAGTAGAAGTTTTTTCATCATCAATGACATCGTCAATTTTTACATCAGCGTACATCATGACAGACGTTATGTCAAATCTACCATTCTCATTTTTTAATTTTATCGATTTTACACCAGCCGCAAATAGATTTGCAGTAAAAAAAAAAGAAAATAAAAATGTATAAATAATCTTAAGCTTTATAAATATAAAGAATTATGCACTATTGACAATATCTATAAAATAAAAAAAGCAACATTTTTGTTGCCTTGGTTAAAATAATAAAAAAATACTTGCAAATTATATTATTCATCTTAGAAAATATAAAAAACTGGGGGCGTAGCTCAGTTGGCTAGAGCATCTGCCTTGCACGCAGAGGGTCGGGGGTTCGAGTCCCTTCGCCTCCACCAGTTTTTTTCTTAAACAAACCAAGATAAACAGAAATACAAACAAAAGCTAAAAAGTAATTTCCGCCTTGACATTAATTTTTCTCAATACAAAACTAACTAAAGTTATCTTAACATCAGTGGCATATATTGTAACGGAAAATTGCATAAAATGTAAATATACAACATGCGTTGAAGTTTGCCCGGTGGACTGCTTTCATGAAGGAGAAAATATGCTTGTTATAAACCCAGACAATTGCATTGATTGCGGCGTTTGTCAGCTTGAATGCGATGCAAATGCTATATTTCCGGAAAGCGAAAATTTGCTAAAATGGATAGAGGTAAATAAAGAATACTCGCAAAAATGGTCAAAAATTACCATGACAAAAAAACCAATGCCAAAAGCCGCTGAATTCAACGGTATTGATGGTAAATTCGATAAATATTTTCATGAAAATACCAATGTCACAAATGATAATTGAAAATCGTAAAGCAAGATTCGAATATCATATCGAAGAAACATTAGAAGCAGGATTATGCTTAACTGGATCAGAGGTAAAATCTATTCGCTGCAAAAATGTCAGCATACAGGATGCTTTTATTACCTTGAAAAAAGGTGAACCATACATCCTAAACATGAAAATTACAAAATACCAACAAGCCTACGAAGCTGAAAATCACGAGCCGAATCGTGACAAAAAAATATTACTTCATAAAAAACAAATTGATAAACTATTCGGTAAAAATCAAGAAAAAGGATACACAATAATACCACTTGATATACATCTTCAAAGAGGAAAAATGAAACTCACAATCGCACTTGCAAAGGGTAAAGCCCTGTACGACAAACGCCAATCAATCAAAGAAAGAGACCTCAAGCGTCAAGAACGAAAACTTGGGGACTTTTTTTGATTATTTTCATTTATTAGAAATATAAACATTTTTAGCCAACCAACCTGGTGTTGATATATTTCGATTTAATGGAATTCTTGAATGCAAAAGTTTAAAATCAATATTGCTGAAAAAAATACAGAGAGTCTTTACCATTTAAAAAAGATTTTTTAAGTCAGCAGTGCAAAACAAAAAAACTTATAGATACAATACTCACCAAATATCAAGAAGGGGAATTATTGCTATCAATGCAATGTATTAAAATATTAGAATACATGGATGATGTTTTGCTGGATTCAATTTTATCAATTCAAATTCAAGACAGTAAAATTACAAATTTTGATAATAAGCAACATTATTCGTTAATTACAAATAGTCTGGCGATAAAAGAAATAAGCGAGCATTTTGCGATGTTAAATCTAGGTAGGGAATATTTAATCCACCACTACATCGTCACGCCAGAATTACCGAAAATCAAAAACTTGCTTAAATCTTTATAACGCTAATTGATGGTGGGTCTGGTAGGAATCGAACCTACGACCAAGGCGTTATGAGCGCCCTGCTCTAACCGCTGAGCTACAAACCCATCAAAAACATTTGAATTTACAAAATCTTAATTGTCAAGAGTTTTTTCTCCATGGCTTTTATCTAATATTATATCAGATCTCATTCTAACAGTCGCCTCAGATATTGCATTTGTTGAAATTGGAGAGGTAATATACATTATTACAACAAGAAATATAATCTTAAACATTGCACTAAAGTCTCCTTCTGAAGCAAAAATTACACCACATCCAAGCATAATAGCCGGCGATCCAACTAGATCAAAAATGCCACCAACATGAACCATTTTAAACGGATCTCTGAATTTCGCAAAACCAAAAATTGCAGTGAACAAAAAATACATCCCAATACCAATCAGACAAAATCCAAAAATTTTAACAAAATAAGAAACTTCGGTAATCATAAAATATAAATTATTTCTCCAAAATAAACATAGCATCATCAACGGAAAGGTTTGGAAATAAATTTGCCGAAAATGTTGATTTTATATAACCCTTGTGATTCACATAGCAAGATAGTTTTACTTTTATCTCATTTTTATCGCAAAAGTTTTTAAAATCGTCAATCCCAAACGGCGATATATTTCGTGTTGAAAATATATCAGAACCAAGATCAACAAAATCCCAAGTTCCATTGAATAAAAAATGCAATCGATGCTTTAAATTTGCATAATTTTTTACAATACACCTCACATCCTTAGAATACTTAAAAGCACTCAGTAGTGCCTCATCGGGTCTTGTAAAGTACTCAAGACATTTGTCAAAAATAATGGTATCAAAATTCTTTAAAGATTCTGAAATATTATCAAGTGTTTGATTGTTCGATATCGATTTCGATGAATCTTTTGAATTTGAAATTCCAATTCTTGATATACCAAAACCTCTATCTTGTGCAGTATTAAAAAGATTCTTTCCACAATTGATTGCAAGAATATTAATTTCCGATGTAGCTTTATTAATATCGGGAAATCTTAATAGCAAATCATCGTATATTTTCTTCTTAGATAAAAAATTTTCCGCAGTAGAGGAAAGTAATGAATCCGTAAAGCCTTTTACAATCGACATATTTCATTCATAATTTGAATACAATGATCATTCTTCTTTACAAGATCATCATATTTTACTTCAAACAACTCCAAAGATTTTTTAGCAACAGTATCTGAACTATCCGCTTTACTGCAAATCATAAACATAGCATTTACAGCATTAGATAACGATTTTAAAACCACAGCATTCGACTCTGACCAACCAGATATCATAGCCTTATAAACTTCAGACATTAAAACCTTGAGCCATTTTCCATAAGCTTTTACCACATGCCATGAATCAGCAAAATTGGCAACATTGCCAGAATTAATCAACTTCAACCCCGTGAAAATCATCGGTGATAATTTCATCAATTTTAATCCAGCCGTATATTCGGAATCAAAACAGCAAGATGATTTTACATCGCTACAACAATCACCTTTAATAATAGATTTTAAATCCCCAAAAGATGAATTCAACGATAAAATCAAACTATCAAGCGATCTATCCAAGTCTACATTTGCATTAATCATAAGAATTGTTACAAGCAAAGCATCCTGCAATTTTTTAACCGCAGCTGCCTGCTGATCAAAAGATACTATAAAATCCTGTGAATACGCTATATCAAATAATTTTTCAGCTCCAAATATCTCATTTGCAACATAATAAGCCTTGATAATTTTCGATAAATCAAGGTTAAGCTTCATGCAATAAGATATATTCGCTAAACCAAAAAAGTCCACAAATCGATTTACAATCCCTGCCGCAACTATGTTCGACTTAATTGGATGATTCAATATTTCACCATCAAATCTTCCACATGTCATCTCCTTTGGAAAATATAAAAATAATATATTTTTCTCAAAATATTTATCAGATAAAAGATCATTCATGCTAATCAATTTCTGCTTTAAATAAAGTTTTGTATGACTTAAAAGAACACAAATATCGCTTCTTGAGGCAGAATTTGCGCCGCTTTTCTCAAGCTCAGCGAGCTCCTCTGGTGATTTCACCTGCTGAACCTTGGTATCTAAAATACCATTTTTTTCAAGATTTGCAATCAACTCGATATATCCTTTTGAATCCTCTGCCAATCTTTTTGAAGCTATGCCAATTAATTTTGATTGCAGATAATTCTCTTCAAGAACCAAATCAACAACTGAATTTTTCATTGACAAAATAAGCGATTTATAGTCTTCCGAAGTGAGGTTTTTGGAATTGTTTAGCGCTATTTTAAGATTAACCTCTCTATCCGAACAAGCAACACCTGCCGAATTATCAATAGAATCCATATTGATTTTTACACCCTTGAAACTCCCTTCTATTCTGCCTTTTTGAGTAACTCCAACATTTCCACCTTCAGCAAAAACCTTGGCATTAATTTCATTGCCATTAACCCTGATTGAATCATTAAATTTATCTTTTGCCTCCTGATGAGACTCTTGCTCCGCTTTAACAAATGTACCAATTCCTCCATTCCATATCAAATCAACATTAAGCTTTAGTGCTTTGTTAATTAAAACTTCAGGATTTATACTTGCAACATTTTCATCAATCCCAAATAAATTTCTAATTTGATCATTCAAAACAACATCACCTCCAAATCTATCAAAAACTCCACCTCCAAGGCTTATTGTGCTCTTATCATAATCCGACCATTGCAGTTTTGGATTTGCAAACATTTTAACTCTTGCAGATTTTGATTTCTCAATATCTGGATTCGGATCTATAAATAAATGCTTATGATTAAAAGCAAAAACAAGTTTTAATTTTGGAAAAAGCAACATTCCGTTTCCAAAAACATCCCCAGACATATCACCTATTCCAACTGCCATAATTTCATCTTTTTCGGCATTAATTCCAAGTTCATAAAAAGAATTCCTAGAACACATATATGCTCCTCTTGAAGTAATACCAAGATCTTTATGAGAATATCCGTTACTTCCACCAGATGCAAAAGCATCTTTTAACCAAAAATTATTCTCTGCAGAAACAATATTAGCTATGTCTGAAAACGATGCAGTACCCTTATCGGCAGCCACAACTAAATATTTATCAAAATTATCGTATTTTATAGCAATCTCTTTTTTAACTCCATCTATCTCGTTGTCAGTCAACTCCAAAAGAGCATTTACAAATTTTACATAGCAACTTTTTGTAAAATCTAACTGCAATTCCTGAGCGATATTTTTCTCCTTAATATACAAACAAGCCTTTGCGCCTGATGGTGTAATTATTACATTTTTTAATATTTGAGCCTTAACCAAACCAAGATTTTCCGTTCTGTAATCAGATCTGTCTGAAATTCTAAATCCTCCTCTTGCAATCGCATCACCCCTAATGTGAACCCCTTCAAATTCATCGTTATATACAAAAATTTCAGCAAAAGGTACGGGCTTTGGCAGATTTTTTATTTCCGAGGGTTTTAATTTAAAAGATATACAATCAATTTCCTTATTATAAAAATTTGTTCTAACTATCGCATCAATTATATCACATAAAATTTCGGTAAATTTTACATTTTTTTCTTTACTTCTTAAATCTATAACGCACTCATCAGATAAACTTTTATTCAAAGTCTCAGGATTAAATTTCAATGAAAAACATTTTAATAGTTGGTTTGAAAATACAGTATTTTGTAATAAAAATTCACTTATTTCACCAGAGAAATCCGAACTTATTTGCGCATAATATGAACATATGGTCTCGATCAAGGCCGCGTCATCTTTAATAAAATTACTTGGTTTTATAAGACTTTTCATACAAAATAAGATTCATTCATTAATAATAGCCAGAAATTTTATTTACAAGTAAAAAAGTTATATATTTCATAGGCTAAAAAAATAGTTGACAATTATTTTTCAAAACTTATGAATGGTAATCTTTACTAAACAATATATGAAATTTGCAATAGTAGCAACATGCGGAAGACAATACAAATTCGATGAAAATTGCACAGTTGTTCTTGATAGAATGAACTCTCTAAACGTTGGAGACCAAATTACATTCTCCGGAAACGATGTTGTTGTTGTTGGCGATGAAAATGAAATCAACGATGCAAACAACGCTGTTGTTATAGCTGAAGTTCTTGAGCAATTTAGAGGAGAAAAAATAAAAATCTTCAAAAAAAGAAGAAGAAAACACTATGATAAATGCACTGGACACAGACAAGACTACACAAGAGTTCTTGTAAAAAGCATAACTAATAATTAATTCACTTGAATTTCTAAAACAAACCGTTATATAATAGATATATCTTAATACAATATGTCTATTAATTTCGAGAAATACACAACTGCATCAAAAACAACAATACAATCTGCTATAAATGCAGCGATATCAATGCAGCACACTTCCGTGAGCCCTGAACACATAATACATGCAATGATATCCGAAGATAAATCTTTTATCGGATCTCTTATAAAATCCGCAGGTTCAAATTTATCCCTAATAAACGATAAAATCAATGAACTTTTATCAAACAATCCCACCCTTCACCATCAACATGGATCGCAGCCGACATTGTCACGAGAATCAACGGCAATACTACTGGAGGCTGAAAAAATTTCAAAAATCAGCGGTGATGAATTTATAACGCAAGAGAGAATTTTACAAGGAATGTTGTCTGCAAAAACATCGCAAATCTCAAAGCTCCTTCAATCATGCGGATTGACAAATGAAAAACTAAATAATGCAATAAACGAACTAAGACAGGGAAAATCCGCAAACTCAGAGGACTCTGAAAATTCATACAATGCACTAAAAAAATACACTAGAAATCTAACCGAACTTGCGAAAAATGGTAAAATAGATCCGGTCATCGGTCGTGATGAAGAAATAAGACGAACGGTTCAAGTCTTATTAAGAAGAAGTAAAAATAATCCTCTTCTCATCGGTGAACCTGGGGTTGGAAAAACTGCAATAGTTGAAGGACTTGCAATGCGAATATTTCAAGGCGATGTACCCGAAAACCTCAAAAATAAAACCATCCTCGAACTTGATATGGCCTTGGTTGTAGCTGGTGCAAAATACCGAGGTGAGTTCGAAGAAAGATTCAAGGCTATTATTAACGAAGTTGAAAAAAGCAACGGAGAAATAATACTATTTATCGATGAAATACATGTTTTAATGGGAGCCGGAGCAACCGGTGGGGCAATGGATGCCTCAAATATGTTAAAACCTGCTATGGCTCGTGGAGATATAGCCTGCATAGGCGCAACAACCCTTGCTGAATACAAAAAATATATTGAAAAAGATGCTGCTTTTGCAAGAAGACTTCAGACTGTATTCATATCACAACCAACGGTTCTAGATACAATTACAATACTTCGTGGAATAAAAAATAAATACGAAACCCATCATGGAATAAGAATTTCGGACAACGCAATCATAGCTGCGGCAACTATGTCTGATAAATATATTACCGATAGATTTCTTCCCGACAAAGCAATAGATCTAATTGATGAGGCATGCTCAAGATTAAAAATGGAAATCAATAGCACGCCAGAAGCGGTTGATGACCTAGCAAGAAAAATAATAAATCTTCAAATTGAAATAGAATCTTTAAAAGTTGAAACCGATGTAAATTCGCAAAAAAGACTTGAAATAGCAAAATCTGAACTACTAAAAAACCAACATGAATTCAATGAAATGAAGGATAAATACGAGCAAGAAAAGAAAGCGGTGAATCTAGCAAAAATACTAAAACAAAAACTTGATGCTGCAAAATTTGAACTCCAAACAAGCCAAAAAAGCGGTGATCTTGCAAAAGCCGGTGAATTAACCTATTCTGTCATCCCAAATCTAGAAAAGCAAATCCTAGATCTTGAAAGCCAAAACGACCAGCTATCAATGATAAAAGAAACGATAACATCTGAAGAGATTGCCAGCGTTGTTGCAAAAATGACTGGAATACCAGTTGAGAAAATGATCGCTTCCGAAAGAGAAAAAATAATGAACATAGAAAATTTCCTTAAAAATAGAGTGATAGGACAAGACGAAGTTATCAACAGCGTAGCAAATGCCATCAAAAGATCAAAATCAGGATTATCAACAGGCAATAAACCTATAGGATCCTTTTTATTCCTAGGGCCGACAGGAGTTGGTAAAACTGAATTAACAAAATCCATAGCTGAATTCCTATTCAACGACAAAAAAGCTATGCTGAGAATCGATATGTCGGAGTACATGGAAAAACATGCAGTATCAAAATTAATAGGTTCTCCCCCGGGTTATGTCGGATATGAAGAAGGTGGAATATTGACCGAAAGCGTTAGAAGGAGAACATATCAAGTCATCTTATTAGACGAAGTTGAAAAAGCTCATCCAGATGTATTCAACATATTACTTCAGCTTTTAGATGATGGAAGATTGACCGATTCACAAGGTAAAACAGTAGATTTTTCAAATACAATTGTTATACTAACCTCAAACCTTGGATCTGAATTTATCGTAAAAGGTATAAATTTTGAAGACTCAAAAGCTCAAATTATGCAGGCTGTGCTAAAATTCTTTAGACCTGAATTTGTCAATAGACTTGACGAGGTTTTGATTTTTAACCGACTAAAACAAGAAAATATAAAAGATATAATAGAAATCCAAATCGAAGAATTGAAAAAAATTGCCAAAACTCAAGATATAAATATATCGGTATCTGGAAAGGTTATCGACATGCTTGCTGAAAATGGTTTTGATGAAAATTTCGGAGCAAGACCAGTAAAACGTTTGATTCAAAAAACCATATACAACAAACTGTCAGATGCAATATTATCAGGATCGATAAAATCAGGCGACAATATCGGTGTTGGAATTAAAGATCAAGAAATTATAATAGGAAAATTGAAAAGCCAATAATCTACTTTACCTTGCGAACATTTTCCTCAATTTCGCATATTTTGGAAAGCATGCTTTCAATGACATACCGTGATATTAAAATCCTGTCATCCTCAAAAAGATCATTCTTTATTTCAGTTGTTCGCTCTTTTATTGTAATCGTTTCGTTTGTTGCTGTAGAAAACTCAACTTCTTCATCGGCGGCAACTTGAGCTGGAATTTCATTGCCAATAATAGGCTTCAAAGCTTCATTATCTGCTTTTTTCGACAAATCTTCAATCTCACCAATCATTAGAATTGATGTCAAAACAATTGCCGTTTGATTATCAATTCCATCAATACTTCTAGTCAGAGAATTAACCCTTTTATTTAATTCTAGTCCATATTTTTTTATCGCATGACTTGAGTTTTCATCACATTCAATCGAAAAAATTCTCTGCCCAATTGGTATATCAACTTTCATTTGCTCTTAAAATCTAAAATATATTTTTTACTTTAGACATTATAAAATGCCTTGTAAATCTACTAGAAATGAACTTTTATTTAAAGTCAAAAGAAATTTTTATTTAATATCTTTTGTTAAATATTCACACGCATCAACAACATTGCTCATCAAACCCGCAATAGTCATTTGACCAACTCCACCGGGTACTGGAGTAATAAAACTCGCTTTTTGGCAGCAATTTTCAAAATCAACATCCCCGCAAAGATTTCCTGTTTCTGAAAAATTAATCCCTATATCAAATATAACCGCATCATGCTTTATCATGCCCATTTTGATAAAATCTTTCATTCCAACGGCTGAAAAAATAAAATCCGCATTATAAAGCTCATCAGAAAAATCTTCAACCTTACTGTGCACAACCTGAACCATGGCATCTCTTTTTAACAAACACGCAATCAATGGCTTGCCAACTATATTTGATCTATTTAGAATGATACATTTCTTACCTGAAACATTTAATTTATACTCATCAAGCAAAATCATACATCCGAGTGGAGTGCAGGAAGCGTGAAAAAAATCCTTCTTTTTATCAAAACCTAAAAACAACTTACCCATATTAACTGCCGATAATCCATCAACATCTTTTGCAAAATTAATCATATTACAAAGCTCCAACTGATCAAGATGCTGAAACATCGGTAATTGTATAATAATCCCATGAACATCCTTGTTGTGATTTAATTTATCAATCAAATGAATTATATCAGCTTTTTCAATAGAGCCGTCAAATTTATGCAATTTTACATCAATTCCCAATCCTCGTGCAATCTCAATTTTCCTACCAACATAAAGCTCGCTATCCTTGTTTTTATTCGCCAAAATAATATCCAATCTTGGCTGAATATTTTTTTCAAATTCAAACTTCTGAACTCTTAATTTTAATTTTTCATACAAATTATTGGCAACCATTTTGCCGTCGATAATTTTTTCTTTCATTTTATTTTTTATATATAATGAAAATGTGATTCTTTTTTTAAAAGTCAATGAGTTCGTCAATATCAGAATCAGTTATCAAAAATGCAATTACAGGAATAAACTCCCTGTTTGAAACAATAAAAAAGCCTGAATTTACAAAAACCTGCGATACAATATTTTACACAAGAGATAAAGTCGTTATATCCGGAGTTGGAAAAAGTGGAAATATTGGAAAGAAAATCGCCTCAACATTTAGTTCACTTGGAATAAAATCGATATTCCTTAATCCAACCGATGCAAGCCATGGAGATCTTGGTGTTATCGGAAAAAGCGATACCATTATACTTCTGTCAAAATCAGGTGAAAGCATAGAACTCGAAGACATAATCAAACACTCAAAATCCCTGAATATACCAATCATATCCTTTACAATGAATGAAAATTCACTCCTGTCAAATGAATCCATGATATCACTTGTTCTTCAAAATGCACCAGATGGATTTGACCAGCTAAAATCAGCGCCAATGAGCTCCATGACAACAATGCTGTGCCTTGGTGATGCAATTGCGGCCGAAGTTGCAGCAAGAAAAAAAATCACGCCGGAAGATTACAAAAAAAATCACCCAGGTGGAAAGATAGGTTTTAAACTTACAAAAATCAGATACATAATGAGGTCGCTAGACTCCGAAATACCAACCGTGGCTCAAGATGCAGATCTTAAAGCGATAATAATGGAAATTACTGAAAAAAGACTTGGAATAACAGGAGTTGCAACCGCAGATCGATCATTGATTGGCGTTATTACAGATGGAGATCTAAGAAGACACATGTCTGAAAATAATTTTAACGAAATATCGGCGCAAGATCTCGCAACAAAGCAATTCAAATACCTACTAGAAAATACCTTTATAGACGAAGCAGTTGAATTCCTAACTGCAAATAAAATCACATCAAGTTTCGTTCTCAATGATGACAAAAAAATTGTCGGCGTTGTGAATATACATGATTTATTAAAAAAATAAATTACTTCCATATAAAAATTATAGCATATATAAATTTAACGATATATAATTTATTTTATGAAGATTTATCAAGTAAATGAAATTGCAGCATGGATTATAAAAAATGACGAACATGCTCAAACCATAGAAGATATGTCTGACACAGATATCACAAACCTAAAACTACAAAAACTCCTATACTATGCACAAGGGCATCACTTATCACAATTCTCAGAACCACTGTTCAATGAAAAAATCATAGCATGGAAACATGGTCCAGTAGTAGAAACTCTTTATTACGATTTAAAAGATTGTAAAGCAAATCCAATACACGAAAAAATATTTAACAATCCAGAAAAATATAACATGCCAGAAATATCAACAGCGCAGTCAGATTTTCTGGAAAATGTTATATATTATTACAATAGACTTTCTCCATGGTTTTTAAGAGATCTTACTCATGATGAAAACAACGGAATTAATCCATGGTCAAAAACAGAAAATGGACAAGAAATCTCTCATAAATTAATGCAGAAATATTTTGCAATGCCTGAGTTTAGTGCAAGAATTAATGACTAAAAAGAAAGCAATAAACACTTTAAATATCCCATCCAAAAAAATATCAACCCATTCTGACAAAGACTTTACCATTAATTTTTCATGCTTGCTTGAAAAAAGCTATAAAAAACTTAGCCAAGATACCTACAAGGGACTTATAAACACTCTAGTCTTTTTGTCAAAGGAGAAAGTTATATCAATTCAACAAAAAGGAATTAAAGATTATAAAAAAATACCAAAAACATCGATAAATGAAATAGGATGGACAAATCATCATACTGCTCGGGAGCGTTCTATTATAAATGGCGAAGTTAACGATTACATGCTTCAATTCGACATCGGCAACGCAGCCAGAATTTATGGATTTTTTTGCGAGCAAATATTCTACCTAACAATTATAGATCAAAATCACCAAGCCACCGGCTAGTCAATCATGCAATGCTGTTTCATTAATTTTTTTATCTCAAGCTCAGCCATTTTTACTATCTCAGACCCATCTCCATTCGTCTCAGCCATTATCCTAATTAAATTCTCCGTTCCTGACATTCTAATTATCAACCTAGAATCTTTAAATTCAGCGGATATTTTTTGACATATTTTTTCAAACTCAGCTTCAAGTGCAATTTGCGGCCTATTGTCAAATCTAATATTATCAAGATATTGTGGTATTGGTATAAATGTACTCAATAACTCACTGGCAGTTTTTTGCTCCTGAATCATAAAATGCAAAAGCTGAATACCAACCAACAGCCCATCGCCCGTAGGAACGGCATCTCTTAAAATCACATGACCAGATTCCTCGCCACCAAGAAAACTATCAGATTCAAGCATTTTTGAATAAACGTTATAATCTCCAACTCCAGATTTAAAAACATTAAAACCGTTATTTTTTAAATATAAATCCATTCCACCGTTTGATAAATGCGTTGTAACTATATTATTAGTTTTTAAGGAATTTTCTTTTTTCTTCCCCATGGCAATTGCTGCTATTATCGAATCTCCATCTCTAATAATCCCATTTTCATCAACAACGGCAATCCTATCACCATCTCCATCCAAGGCTATTCCGATATCTGCCCTTGACTTTATGACAGTTTCTCTCAATAAATCTAAATGCGTGGATCCGCAATTATCGTTAATATTATTTCCATTTGGGTTATTTCCTATAACTATAACATCAATCCCAAGCTCCCATAAAATCTCTGGTGCTATTTTATAATTCGCACCATTTGCGCAATCCAAAACTACCCTTAAATTCCTAAATTCCCTATTTAACGGGAAAAATCCTTTTATAAACTCTATATATCTACCACCAATTTCGTCTATTCTTTTTGCCCTGCCTATAGATAAAGAATCACAGAAAAAAGCATCAATAGACTGACTAAAAAATAAACGCTCAATCTCAGCCTGCAATGATCGTGAGAATTTCTCGCCACTTGGTAAAAAAAACTTCACACCATTATCATAATAAGGATTGTGAGATGCTGAAATCATAACACCCAAATCACAACGCATAGATTTTGTTAAAAAACTCACAGCAGGAGTTGGAACTGGACCAGTTAAAATGACATTTTTTCCACTACTTAAAAAACCTGATGTAATTGCATTTTCTATCATATAGCCGGAAACCCTAGTATCTTTTCCAATTATTACTCGATTTGTTGAAATTTCTTTGGTAAAAAGTTTGCCGATAATGGCCCCAATTTTCAACATAGCCTCGGGATTCATAAACCTTGAATTCGCCCTACCTCTTATTCCATCAGTTCCAAATAATTTCATACTTTACTTCAAATTAATATTTCTATTGACAAACGTATTACCAATTAAGCCAAGCAAAATAAAAGATGTCAACATTGAGCTTCTACCATAAGAAATCATCGGCAATGGTATTCCAACAACGGGAACAAGACCAAGATTCATCCCTATATTTATAGAAACATGCAAAAAAAGTAAAGCAGATGCCCCATATGCAACAGTTTTTAAAAAAAAATCATTCGCCATATTTGCGGTAATTACCCCATAATAAATCAAACCACAGTACAGCATTAACACTGCCAAACAACCCAGAAAACCACCCTCTTCACCTATAACGGTAAAAATAAAATCTGTCTTATTTTCCGGAACAAAATGTAATCTAGTTTGTGTTCCGTTTCCAACTCCATTTCCAAAAAAACCTCCACTTCCAATTGCAATTTTTGCTTGGTTAATATTGTACCCTGTATTCAAAATATCCCTATCGGAATTCAAAAATATTTCAACCCTATTCCTTTGATAATCGTGTAATCCATTCCAAATTATCGGTATTGAAATTAATATTATTGCACCAGAAGCAAAAAATTTCCACAACTTAACGCCAGAAATAAACAATAGTATGGTTGATACGAAAATAATAATCATACCCGTACCAAGATCCGGCTGAATAATTGTTAAAAAACAAGCAGTTATAAAAGATAAAATAGGCTTTAAAATTTTCTTTATTGAAAAAATATCACGCATACCGGATCGTGAAAAATACTTCGCCATAAATAATATTATACCTATCTTTATAAATTCAGAAGGTTGAACCTGAAAGCCACCAAAGCCAATCCACCTCTGTCCCCCCATTGCTTTTTTACCGAACAAGAGGGTTAGGCAAAGTAAAAATAAACACACAAAATATACCTCATAAGCATATTTTCGTAAGAAAAATGGATGCAATGAAACAATCATGGCAAATATTGCAAACATAAAAGGAATTGATATTAATTGCTTAACAAACAGACTATTTGATGGAAATGTTGCGGATGAAAGAGCTATTAAACCTATTGCCAATAACATTAAAATTATCAACAAAAATCCATGGGATAGATCTTTTAGTTTTTTAAAATTAAATACACTGTCTGCAAAAATATCACCAGCAATCCCAATTTTTAAACTCTGCTTTGATGATCTTTTTTTTATCATTTTAGTGATAATTATTGACTTTTATAATTCTTGAGTTTTTATTGTCAAGCTTTAGTTTCAATTATGGCAGGACATTCTCACTTTGCCAACATCAAGCATAAAAAAGAAAGAAATGATGCTAAAAAGGCAAAACTTTTTACAAAAGTGCAAAGACAAATTATAGTTGCCTTAAAAAACGGACTGCCAGATCCAACAATAAACACAAAACTATATCATGCAATAATGGAGGCTAGATCATACAATCTACCAAAAGATAGAATCGATAACATAATAAAAAAATACCAAGGTAACACAGAAGGAGGCGACGATTACCAAGATGTACGTTACAATGGATACGCAATAGGAGGAATATCGGTAATAGTAGAGTGCTTGACAGACAATAAAAATCGTTCAGCTGGCGAAGTACGTGCGGCATTTACAAAGTACAGCGGAGCACTTGGAGAAACCGGATCGGTAGAATTTAATTTTGACCACATAGGCTTAATAATATATCCAAAATCCATCCAATCCTACGATAAAATTCTCGAACTTTCACTTGAAGCAGAAGCTAGCGACATCGATCAGGACGATGAATTTTATTACATAACAACTGAATTTTCAAGTATGCACAAGGTATATTCAGAGCTAAAAAAATCACTAGGAGAAGCCACGGAAACAAAAATCATCTGGCAACCAAAAGAATCAACCACAATAGAAGATCAAGAGAAAATTGAAAAATTTAACAAATTAATCGACACCCTCGAAGATCTTGATGACGTTCAAAATGTTTATCATAATGCAAATATATGATACTTAAAAATATATCTGAAATGTTAAGACTTGGCGCATCAAAGAAAGCCATGAAATACCTTGTCATTATATCTCTATTGTCAATTTTTTCAGTAATCTGCCTTGTCTTGATGAATAAAATATACGGCAGTTTTTATGATGCATTAGTGCAAAAAAATTACCCAAATGCCATGAAATATCTTATATGTCATTTAACCGTAATGGCTTTAATTGCAATATCAGATGGCGAGTTGAAATGTAACCAAAGGTTCTTTACTCTGCATTTTCGAGAAAAAATATACAATTTCTACAATATCGACGTATTGGACGATAAAAAATCAGAATACTCCTGCCAGAGAATGAGCCAAGATTTGCTACAATTTCCATGGCAATTTATCGAGCTATTCGCATTATTTTTTCACTCTATTTTACTAATACCGTCATTTCTATATCTCACAATAACCGGTGGAATAGGAGTTTCGGCAATCCTAGGGTGCATTATTCTCGCAATTGCATCATCATTGATATCTAGAATCATAGGAAAGCCGGTAGTCGCTCTGCAATATAAACAAGAATCTCTCGAGGCAAAATTACGAAGAGAATTAATTCAAGAACTGGAAAAAAACAATAAAACCCTTCCAAACTTAAAAGACATAACCATAAATTATGCAAGCATGTCTCGAAAAGAACGATGGCTCACATATTTTAAAAATGGCTATGATGGAGTAGCAAAATGTATACCATATTTTATATTGGTCCCAAAATATTTTGGCGGACAAATAACCCTAGGTACAATGGTTCAGTCT
>CAMCTP010000002.1 GCA_945878495.1 Rickettsia typhi
CTATTTATCGCAATGCCGTTGAGGTTTTATCAAAAACGCAAAATCGTGATTCTGGGGTAATTTTTTCCAGTGGATATATTGCTAATTTGTCTGGAATTTCGGCGATATTAAAGACTTTCAATGCGGATAATTTAGATATTTTTAGCGATCGATTGAATCACGCAAGTATTCAGAATGGGATCATTTCATCTGGTTTAAGGCAAAAAAGGTATCGTAATTGCGATATGAATAATCTTGAGGATTTGTTGAAAAAAAGCACAAAGGCGAATAAAATTGTTTTTACTGAATCGGTTTTTAGCATGGATGGAACGATTGTTGACATTGAAAATTTGGTTTATTTAAAGCGAAAATATGGGTTTTTGCTTTATATTGATGAGGCTCATTCGTTTGGAATTTTTGGTAAAAATGGATATGGTTTGTCTGCAGGTTTTGGAGGTGAGGTTGATTTTTTCATGACTTCATTGAGTAAGTCTGTTCCGGCAAATGGAGGTTTTATTTGCTGCAACCCAAAGGTGGCTAATTTTTTGGAGAATTTTGCATCTGGTTTTGTATATTCCACTGCTTTGAATCCGGTGGCATTATCTGTGGCTATAAAGTCATCGGAGATGATAAAAAATATGAGCGATCAAAGACTTGGTTTGTTGACAAAAAGTAAATTTTTACTAAATTTATTGAAAAAAAATGGGCTTCAAACCATAGAATCTGATTCTCAAATTGTTTCAATTTTGATTGATGAAAATAGAATTTTAGATATTCAGGATTGTTTAAAAAATAATGGTATTTTAGTTTCTGCAATTAGATATCCAACAGTTCCACTTGGATCGTCTAGGTTGAGAATTTGCTTAAATGTCAATCATTCGATTGCCGATTTAGAAAATCTTGCAAAGGTTTTAAAATCCTATGCGTGAGCAAAATTCAACAGTTTCGTCTTATAATTCTAGTTCTGAACTTCAAAGAATTATTGCACAAAAACTATATGCAGAAATTGAAAAAAGATTGAAATTTCAGGAAAGAAGCGCTTGTGAAATAGGTTGTGGTACGGGATTTTTAACGAATGAACTCCTAAATGGTGTAGTTAAAAAATTAACCTGCGTTGATAAATCTAAAATATTTTGCAATTTTATTGAACAGAACTATCAAGAGAAAATTGCAGATTTAAGCCTAGAAGTTATATGTGATGATTTTACTGGATTTGATCGAATAAATAAGTTTGATTTATATCTATCATCTATGTCCTTGCAGTGGATTGGTGATTGGATTTGCGGGGATTTTTTTCCCAATATCGTTGATAAAAAATATGCTTTTGCGATTCCGATTTTTGGATCGCTTAATGCAATATTTGATAAAATGAAGTTATACGGAATTCATTCTAATATTTTGGAATTTTGCCATCAAGATAAATATGTTGATTCGTTAAAATGTGCTGATTTTTTTGTGGATAATTTTAGTGAGAAAGTTGAATTTTCTACCGCATTAAAAAGATTACAGGTTTATAAATATGGAAATCAAGTGGTAAAAAGCAATAATTTTATTGCTATTAAAAAAGCTTTACAAGATAATGAAATGATAGAGTTCACTTATAAAGTATTGTTTCTTTTTAGATTATGAATAAAAAAAGATTTTTTATTACTGGCATTGATACAAATGTTGGAAAGACTTTTGTGGCTGGTTTGTTGGCTAAAAAACTTGGTATAAAATATTTTAAACCAATACAAACCGGATCAATTTTTGGAACAGATCAAAATTTTGTTAAATCTACTTTTGGCGTTGAATGTATAGATTCCTGTGTCATTTTACCAGCTCCATCGGCACCATCGATAGCTGCAAAAAAAGCTAAAACAAAAATCGATTTTAGTGCAATAAAAATACCAGATGGAGACTTGGTAATTGAGGGGGCTGGTGGCATTATGGTTCCAATATCAGATGAATATACCATTATTGATTTGATAAAAAAATCTAATGCTGGAGTTATTATTGTTTCAAACTGCGCACTTGGCTCTATTAATAGCACTGTATTGACGGCAATGGCTCTTAAGGCTAATAATTTAGATGTTCTTGGGATAGTTTTTAATGAAAACTTTGATCAATTTGTTTGTGATGAAATTTTACGAATGACGGGACTAAAAATGATTGCAAATATACCAAGTTTTCCAGATATTGAATCAATAAAATTAGATGATATTAACTTTGATATTTAGATGAAGAAAATTTGGTTTCCTTTTTCGCAAGAGGCCGTTGAAGGTGAAAGAATAAATATCGTTAGAGGTAAAGACGAATTTTTATGGGATGAATCAGGCAAGAGATATGTTGATTTGATATCATCGTGGTGGGTAAATATTCACGGGCATTGCAATGAATATATTGTGGAGAAAATTAATGAGCAGGCACAAAATCTTGACCATGTTATGTTTTCGGATTTTGGTCACAATCAAGCTGTTGACTTTACTGCAAAATTAGATCGTGAGACAAAAGGAAATTTTGCGAAATTCTTTTATTCCGATAATGGCTCAACTGCTACGGAGGTAGCAATTAAGATTGCAAAGCAGTATTTTATAAATACAGGCTTTAAGGAAAAATCGAAAATTATTAGCTTCAAAGGCGGATATCATGGTGACACCCTGGGGTCGATGTCGATAGGTAGAGAGTCAGGATTTTTTGGTCATTTTAAAGACTGGATGCCGGATTTTGAATTTATTTCTTATCCTAGCACTTTTGATAATGATGATCTTAGGGATGAAAAAGAGCAAAATTCGTTAAATGAACTTGAAGCGGTGATTAAAAAAAACGGAGAGAAGATATGTGCAATTATAATTGAACCGCTGATGCAGGGTGCGGCTGGGATGAAAATGTCGAGCATAAATTTTATGAACAAGGTTGTTGAGATTTGTAAAAATCATGGAATTTTGGTAATTTTTGACGAGGTTATGACTGGATTTCATAGAACCGGAAAATTTTTTGCTTATCAACATTTAAGCCATTCTCCAGATATTCTTTGTTTATCAAAAGGTATCACTGGTGGGGTTTTGCCATTAGCTGTTACTTGCGTTAAAGGATTTATTTACGAAGCTTTTGTTTCTATATTGATGGATAAGACTTTTCTACATGGTCATTCTTATACTGCAAATCCAATTGCAATGGCTGCTGCGAATGCTTCGATGGATTTATTTGAAGCAAATGATTATTCAGTTAATATATCGAATATCTCCAATGTTTATAGTGATTTTCAAGAGGAGCTTAAAACTAGAAAATATGCAAAAGAATTTCGGACTCTGGGATCAATTTTTGCTTTTTCAGTTGATGGAAATGATTCTTATGGATCTAGTTTGTCTAGGGAGCTTAAGGCTGAATTTTTACGAAGTGGATTGAATGTGAGGCCAATAGGTTCCAATATTTATATTTTACCACCATATTCAATTGATTTATCTGTGCTAAAAAATTCATGCCAAACTATTCTTGAAATATTGGATAAATTCTTTATTAACAAGAATTGATATTGCTTTTTATTAAATCGAGGTTTAATATTTTTTGATATTTTTGCATATATGCTTTCTTTAAATATATTGCTATCCCTGTGCTTGATGATTCCATTTTTGGCATCGACTATTATTTCAAAATCAAATCTAAAGTCTTTTATAAGCCTTTATGGATCGATATTAATTCTCAGTGTACCATTTTTATTTTATTTTAAGTCGGATTTTAATATCGGCAATTTTGATATAAATTGCAGGGATTTATTTGTATATGGTTTTGGAATTTTGTCATTGTTGCTAATTTTTATCGAGGCATCAAATGAGTCAAAAAATCATACGGAAAATAGATTTTTTGGACGATATGAGATTTACACAATTGTAACTCTCTTGATCCTTGGTGTTAGTGCTCTTTGTAGAAAAAATTATAATTTAATTGATATATATATATTATTGGAAGTAATTTCAGTGGCTTCAATTGCTATAATTAGCGGATTTGGTAAGCACTATAAATCAAGTGAAGTTGGAATAAAATATGCTATTTTTTCATCTTTATCGTCTGCGTTTTTTTTGCTAGGATCGGCAATATTATTCATAGAATTTGGTAGTTTCAACATTTTAGACTTTTGTAGCATTGCCGTATCTTCTGTGTATATTTACAACCTAGGATTTGTGTTGATAATAACATCACTTCTTATGAAAGCTGGAATTGCTCCATTTTATATTTGGCTTGCTGATATTTCGCAAGGAGTAAGATTCTCTGTAATAAATCTTGTTCAGGGTTTATCGAAAATTGCAATTGTTTTATGCGTGGCCAATATATTGTCAATTTCACGAATATCATTTGATGGAAATTTTTTACGCTCATTCGTTGTTTTTATATTAATTGGTGTTATTTTTTCAGCAATAAGATCGTCTAGGCAATGTTGCATGAAACGCCTTATGGCAAATGCGTCAGCCGTTACTATGGGTATTGTATTTTCATATCTTTTTATATTAAAATCGAAGAATTCGTTACTGGAATTTAATATCGATAATGTATTTATTTATATGACTTCCTATGTTGGATCTTCTTTTATTGTCTGCTTGTCGTGTATCTTTTTATTCAATAAAGATAGTAAGAATTTTGTTTTAATTTCGGATTTTACCTCTTCTGTTTATCGTAGGAAATTTTATTTCTTCTTGGTTTTTGGCATGATATCTTTTGCCGGACTTCCGCCAATGCTTGGTTTTTTTGGTAAATTTTCTTTTATCAAGGATGTTGTTGATGTTGATGTTGGACTCTACTATTTGATATTTTATATTTTCACCCTTGTTTTTTGTGATATAGTGCGTGGTTTTTATTACTTTAAAATACCAACCGATGTCCTGATTTCAAGTTTGGATAATGAAGAAAAAAACAATTCTTGTGACTCGTTAAATTCAGGTATTAAGAAATTTGCATTTTTGCTCTTAATTATTGTTTCAGCATTTCTATCTATCGGGATTATTTTGTTTTAATATTGGTTGTAAATTTCGGTAATTTTTTTTACAATGTCTAGCTTTTTTGGATTTGAATTCTTTATTTTTATTTTTGCATTCTCTGCATTTATAGCCAGTTCCTGCGTTTTTTTAATGTGGAATGATTCATGTAATCTTATACACTCAGCGTCACATGCATCATCTATATCGATAGTTTTATCTTCGATTTTTACCTGTATTCCATTTTTTTTTACATCACTCTTTGCTGGGTTGTTTTATTTTTTGTCATTAAGTGCCGGAGAAAAAATGAATTTATCACGAAATGATAAAATTGCTGTATCTGGATCTGTGTTAATGATGGCTGGTTTTTTTATTGGCATTGTACTGCAAAAAGATTTTGGATCTTATTTTGTTGGAGATATTTTTCTGATTTCATTCGCCGACTCATTGAGTTTGATTTGTGTTTCTGTTATTATTTTATTATATTATATATTTAACTATAAAAATTTAATACTTCAATCGATATATAAAATTGAAACAAAAAAAAGACTATTTTGTGCTATTATTTTACTTCTAGAGGTTACTTTTATAATCATTATTTCTAGATATATAGGAGTTGTGTCGAGCGCAATACCTATGATCGCAATTCCTTATATTGCACGAAAAATTTCCAAATCTCCAAAATGGATGATTTATAATAGTTTTATTATATCAATTTTTATTTTATTTTTCTCTTATTTATTTGCAATTTATTTTAATGTATATTTTTCTATTGTAATCGTTGTTCTGATTGTACTAATAATGATTTGCATATTTTGTTTTAAACACTGATTTTCTATGAAAAGTCATTCTTATTTTTTATCATTTTTAATTTTCTTGCTAACTTCGTGTTCAATTGGCGGAAAGGTTTCTGCAGGAAGTATGTTCTCAAGAGGGAAAAAAATTCCTGAAGCAAACATTGTCTTTATAGCAATGTCAAAAAATGCTATTAGTAATGCAAAATTACTAAAAAATGAAGCAGTTATTACTGATAAAAATACAAATGAATTAACGATTAATGAGATTAAAGATGGTATTGAAAAAGATATGATAAAAAATTCTCAAGATAAACCAAGGCAAAATATTTTTATAAGGCAAGCTCAAAACTCCTTTGTTTCTGATTTTAATTCCATGAATAATAATTCAGAGGGGAATAAAGTTCCTTCTTCAAGATATTCATTTTCAGAAATAATGCAATCTAAAGAATCCAATTCTTATGATTCTTTGATGAACAATAAGCTTGAAAAACAATCTTCTGGCGCAAGTTTGAAATCGGTAATTATAGGTATTTATGATTCTGAAAAAGAAGCCATTAATAATTCAATAGCCGCAACGTCTTACATTGGTAGAAAATTTTCTGTATTTAAGGATAAGGGTAAATTTGTTGTAAAAACAAATAGTTCAATGGAAAAAAAAGATGCCTATAGGGTTGCAAATCTTGGATTAAAACTTGGTTACTACGAATCCCGGGTTGTATATTGATTAATGTTTTATATTATTTAGATGAATTATTTAGCCGATTATTTGTCTTTTATAGTTCCATATACTATAATAGCTCCAATAATATCAGGTATTTTATGTTTTATTTTTTCAAATAATTCTTATGTCACAAGAATATTGACAATATCGACATCTATATTTTTATTTGCTTTATTTGCTTGCTTCTGTTTTTATATTAGAAAAACAGAAAGTATTTTTTTCTACAATATAGGGAATTATGAACCACTGATAGGAATAAGGCTAAAAATCGATTCATTTTCAAGTCTGTGCTGTCTTATGATATCTTTTTGTCATATGATAAATATGATTTTACAGAATAACAAACTAAAATCTAAAGCAAAGAATTTTGATGCTTCAAAAACTGCATTTAAGAATGTATATATTTCTTCTTTGATTGGCTTGTTGATAACTGACGATATGTTTAATATGTATGTTTTTTTAGAGGTTGCATCGATAATAGGATATATATTGACTATAAATAAATGGAATAAAAGTAGCTATTTCGCATCTTTTGACTATCTTATAGTTGGCTCCATTGCGAGCACTTTTATTTTACTCGGAATAGGTTTTTCTTACGCTCAATTTGGGACTCTTAATATGTCTGAAATTTTTAGATTAAACAACATAAATGGTAATTCTTTCTATGATTTATCAACCTATGGTAGTGTATTTTGCATTATCGGATTTCTTATAAAAAGTGGAATTATGCCATTTCATCACTGGTATCTTCAGATTTTTAAGGCTTCAACACCATCATCGCTATCGGTTTTAAGTTATGGTCTTTCTTCTGTTGCGATATTGATGATTGTTAAAATGGTTTATTTTGTTTTTGGATCTGCATTTTTTTATTCCAACCTTTCATATTTATCAGAAATAATGACCTTGGTAGGATTTTTCTCTATTTTATATGGATCATTTAAAGGTATGGTTTGTCAGGAAATATCTGAATTTTTAGCTTATTCCTCAATCTCACAATGCGGATACCTTTTAATTGGGTTTCTTTCTGATAATCATATTATATTTATTGGATCAATGATGTATCTGATGGCAAATATGATATCAAAGATTTTAATTTTAAGGGTATATCAGAAAATGCTTTACAATGCTCAAACAAATTTCATTTTAATAAAAGATATAGTAAATTTTGATATTAGGGGTGTGAAAATATTTTCAATTATATCTTTAATAAGTATAGCTGGGTTGCCTCTGACAATTGGATTCGTTGCCAAGATATATCTCATGATTGGCCTTGTATCCGAGGGCAGGGTTGGTGCATTTATTGTAATTATTTTGTCTTCAATATTTGGCGTAATATATATATTTAGAATTATAGATAAGTTCTTATTGACGATGATATCACAAGCAACAAAGAAAGATTTGAATAAAGATGAAACCATTCAACGTGAATATAGTAGTGGTACAATGAAGATTCATTTTTCAGTATCTGAAAGAATATGCTTTTTTATATCTACGTTATTTTTACTAACCTCACCCTTTATACCAGCATTTAATTTCTATCTTAGATTTTCTGCGGATTATGTCCTGAACTTTGGGTATAATGTTTTCTAGATACAGCAATTATACACAAAAGCAACAAAGAAAGCGATATTTGTATTCCAATAGAAGTATTTGATACTCTTGAAATTATTGATAGCATGGAGGAAAAAATCATCGCTGCAATTGAAGATAAAAGCCACATTGCCGAATCTATAGATCCTATGGTGTTTATGCTAGACTCTCTATCTATTTTTCTTCCTATTAAAGATTCAAATGTACAAAAAGAAAATGATATCAAGAAAATTGAACTAAAAAGTAAATATATATTCTCCAACACAAAGGAAGCCAGTGTCATTCCTGTTGCTATAATTGGTATTGAGTATGTAAAAATTCCATCTTTCTTTTTATCTAAAATTTTATTTGAGAATAATATTGAAAATATGCACCCAATAATCATAAATCCATAGTATATAGATTTTGACTGTGCAAATGTTATTACGGAGGAAGATCCAAAAGATTTCAGTCCAATGGTTAATATTTCTTTATATAGAAACATGTGGGATGTAAAAAATCCAAATAATAATATATTTTGAGTATTTTTTTTATTTTTAATTGAATTTTTAAGATTAAGCAGAAAATTTGTTTTTTTACTTTGAACATTTGAATCTTTGGTTTTCATTATAATGTATGTTGATGAAAGAGCAAGTGCTATATAAAAAATTATTACGCATGTTTTTATCGTATTTGAATCGTGATTTGTGAGCAAAAAAATTGTCGTTATCATTGGAGAAGATATATGCATGATATCGATTAAAAGATATGCAAATGATATATATTTTGGATATTTAAAAGATGTTTTATCAATATTAATAGCAACCTCTTTATAGATTGCCGCCTCCAGCTTTCCAATCATTAAAGCATCTTTTAATGAATTTAGCATTATAAGTGATAAAATAATATTATTGGATATGTGGCGATCGTTTGTTGTTAATAGCGAAATTGCCATAATAATTGATATAATGTTAGCTGATATAAATATTAATTTAGAGCCATTTTTATTTTTATCAAAAACATATCCCGATGCTATGATAAAAAAATTGAATAATATTGCTGATATTGTAAAAAAATCCGCAATTTGAATGTTGGAAATTTTATTTTTTAATATTAAGTGGTTTAATATTGTATCAAAATCAAAAAAATAAATTATTGAAATAGAAAAAAATATTGAGTATAGTCCAGAGTATTTTTTGTTAGAAAGGATTTTATTTTGCATTTGGGTTTTATACTTATTATGGATATTTCTTGTATGAAAAATAATTTTCAACTTTTTTAAAAAAATACTTGCAAATTAATAAAATGTATTTCATTGAAGTACTAAATTTAAAGTTTCTTACCCCTATGCAAATGCAAAATATAGGTTTAATAGCTAAAAAATGCGGTATGTCATCTCTGGTAAATAATGACGGCGTTGTTACTCCGATAACAATTATCAATATACCAAAGCAATATATAGCAAGTATCCTAACAATACAAAAAAATGGTTATAATGCTATAGTCATAGCTGCAGATGGTTTTGCAAAATCAACATCTGTTAACAAGCCTCAAAAAATAATGCTGGAAAAAAATCTTTGCCCAGTGGTTTCTGAATTAAAAGAATTTAGATTGCCTGATTTTGTAAATATGTCAGAATTTAAAGTTGGGCACGAAGTAAACATTGATCTAGAAGATCTTTCTAACTCATTTGTTGATACTTTATCGGTTGCAAAAGGAAAGGGATTTGCCGGAGTTATGAAAAAATATGGCTTCAAGGGTCAGCCAGCAACTCATGGTGTATCACTTACTCATAGATCGATAGGCTCAACCGGTAATAGAACAGATCCAGGTAAGGTGTTTAAAAACAAAAAAATGCCTAGTAGAATGGGCGGAAAAAACGTAAGAAAACAAAATATGAAAATAGTTGGCTTTGATAGAGAAAAATCTTTATTGTACATACTTGGATCGGTTCCTGGATTTAATGGCTCGAAGATCATTATTCAGAGTGCAATAAAAAAATCAATAAAACTCAACTCTGAAAGCTTTGTATTCAATGCTGTTAGTGCCACTAGGTTGTCTTAATCTTTTATATTTTTTATATATGGAAATATCGGTTAAAAAATCTTTCTTTGATAACTCTGAAGTTGGAAAAATAGACGTATCATCAATTTTATCTTCTTTGTCAGGAGACTACAAATCTTTCATTGCTCAATACTCCGTAAAGATGTCTAAAGTATTTGACTCTTTTAAGCCTTTAGCGAGTACAAAAACAATATCTGAGGTTTCTTGTAGAAGAAAAAAGCCATTCAAACAAAAAGGAAATGGTAGGGCTCGTCAAGGTCATGGAGCTGCTCCTATGTATGTTGGCGGTGGCGTCGCTCATGGACCAAAAGCTGTGAGAGCGAATTTCTCAATTAATAAAAAAGAGACATCTCTTATTAAAATACTTGCTCTTATGGAAAAAATCAAATCAAATTCACTTTTTGTATTTGATGAAATGGATTTACCATCGATATCGACAAAATCACTTATATCTGCTATAAAATTATCTTGCAACATAACTCATTTATCTAAAATTGCAATTCTTTCTACGTCTCATTCTGAGAATTTGATAAAATCTTCTCGTAATTTATATAACTTAGACTTGTGCTTGGAGAGCAATTTTGGAACAATATCTTTTATCTCAAGCGACTTTATTATTATATCAAAAAATTCTTTAGATTCAATAATTTCAAAATTTTTATATAAATCATGCAAGAAGTAAAGATAGTAAAAAATACAAATTTATATAGCTGCATATTATCAAAAAATCTAACTGATAAAACTTACAAAATTGCATCGTTAGCTAAAGATGAATCTTTTTACTCGTTCTACGTAAATCCAAAATCATCAAAAAAAGATATAAAACTCGCTATGGAGCAAATTTTTGACGTAAAAGTAAAATCTATATCTACTCTTAGAAGAACGAAGCTTAGTAAATCATTTAAAGGAGTGAGATCATCAAAGGTTGTTAAAATAGCATACGTCTATCTTTTATCTGGCTCTATAAATATATAATTCTTATTAAATTCTATGACAATTGCAAAAGTTTATACAAGAAAAAAAATCAACCCAACAACTCCATCTCAGAGATTTCTTTCTTATCCTATAAAAGATTATGATGATAACTCTAAAAGAGAAAAATCGCTTGTTAAATCCATAAGAAGATCATTTGGAAGGGATAATCATGGAAGAATAACGTCCAGAGGAAGATCGTCAAGTTTTTCAAAAATAGCATATAGATCTATTGCATTTAGCATTAAATTACCTGAGATTCAGGAGTGGTATGTTGTTTCTGCAATACAGTATGATCCTTTCAGAAATTGTCCAATAGTTTTAGCAAAACCATCTTCGTCAAATCAATGTCAGGATATGAAGTATTTTATAAGAGCTGAAGGTGTAAGCGTGGGAAGTAAATTTTATGTATCTCAAACTTTTTCTGAGAATATACCTGGAAGTTTTGTTAAAATAGGAACTGTCCCTCAGGGTCTTAATGTATTTTGCGTTGAAATGAAACAAGGTAAAGGTGCTCAAATTGCAAGATCCGCTGGATCTTTTGTTAAAATATCTGGAAAAGATGGAGATTATGTTATAGTTGTTTTACCATCTGGGGAACAAAGAAAAATACACAAAGAATGTCTTTCCGTTGTTGGTAAAGTTTCTATGGACGACTTTAAAAATAAGTCTGACGGAAAAGCTGGTAGGGCAAGATGGGTCGGTAAAAAACCTACAGTAAGAGGTGTTGCGATGAACCCAGTTGATCACCCTCACGGAGGAGGCGAAGGAAAAACATCTGGCGGTAGAAATCCAACAACCCCATGGGGTAAGACTAATAAAGGAACCTTGACAAGAAGAAATAAAAGGAGTTCATCTTTTATTATAAGATCTAGAAAAAAAAATAAATAACATTTAAATTTTATCATTACATGCCAAGATCGAAAAAAAAAGGACCAGTTCTTTATAAGTCAATACTGAAGCAAATTAAAACCTCCATATCTTCGAGCGGTAAAGAGGTAGTAATAAAGACAAAACAAAGATCTGCTACTATATTAACGAATTTTATTGGAATATCTTTTGCTGTCTATAATGGAAAAACGTATGTAGAATTTAAAATTACTGAAAGCATGGTTGGCCACAAGCTTGGTGAATTTTCTTGGACTAGGAATTTTAAAAGCCATAAAATGTCTAAAGCATAGTTTTATATTAATATGAAAAATGATATAATAAATTCTAAAAAAGAAGTATCACGCGCATCATTGAATTCCGTTAGAGCAAATGATCATAAAATAAATATTCTCGCATCTCTAGTTAGAGGTTTGAATGTCGATGATGCTTATAAAGTTTTATCATCTATAAACTCAAAACCATCAAAACTTCTTTCTGATCTTCTAAAATCATGCGTTTCTAATGCAAAAAACGACTCTTCAGTAAAAAACCCAGGGTCTCTTGTTGTTGGTAAAATTCTTGTTGGCAGAGGTTCCTTTATAAAAAGATTTATGCCATGCGGTAGAGGTAAATCTGCAATTCTGCGTAAAAATACAGCAAATATGTCAATGTATTTGTACGATATTAATAATTTTTAGTTCTTTATATGGGTCAAAAAGTAAAAAGAGAAGCTTTTGTCATGGGAAAGACAACCGGTTTTTCATCTGGTGTAAATTTGAATGCTTCGTCTTCATCTTGGTTTTCTAAAAATAGAAAGGAAATATCTGATTTCGTAAAAGATGATTTTTTTATAAGATCATTCATTTTAAAAAGCTACAGAGAAGCATTGATATCTAGAATTTTAATATCAAGAGGGCAGAGTAAAATTGCCAATATTTCTATTTATTCCGCAAAGCCATCTTTAATAGTCGGTAAAATTGATGCAATGAAGATAAGTTCTGAGTATTTAAATTCCAAATCACTATTTGGATGTAAAATTTCCGTTTTACCGATTAAAAAACCAGAACTAGAAGCTGCAGTTGCCGCTGAAATAATATCTCAATCTATAGAATCTATGAGATCTTATAAAAAGTCAGCTAAAGTTGCAATATCTTCTGCCTTGAAATCTGGAGCGAAGGGTGTGAAAATTATCATCTCAGGAAGGCTTAACGGCGCAGAAATAGCTAGATCTGAAAAGTTTCTTGAGGGAAGTGTTCCTCTCTCGACGATAAGATCCGATATATCATACTCCGCTTCGAAAGCTTTTACGAAGTATGGCGTTGTTGGTGTATCTGTGTGGATAAATAGATAGTTTTTTAAAAATTTATGGCTTCAAAAGCTTATAGAAAGTTACATAGAATAGATAGCAGAGGCGTTGCTTCCTCGACATCTATTAATTATGGTGAATTTGGTATCAAAATCCTTAATGGTTCTGTTGTTTATGAAAAAGAGCTTGAGGCTGCAAAAAAAGCTGCTACGAAAATTATTAAAACACATGGCGGATCTGTGATTATAAGATTAAGTCATAAACTTAGCTATACGTCAAAGGGAATAGGTGCTAGACTTGGTGGTGGAAAAGGTGGGGTTGATGGTTACTGTTTTAACGCTCTTTCCGGTTCTCTTATTATGGAGTTTTGTGGAGTTGGCAGGTCTATTGCTGTAAAGGCTTTTAATGCTGCAAAATCCAAGCTTTCTTCTCAGGTTTCTTTGGTGCATAAAAAATTTGCATTTATAGATCTTTAGAGTGGTAATTTTTTTAAAAAAATATGAATAATAAAAAAATAGAAAATACAAAAAATCAATCTTCAGTTTTTAGAGATATATTTTTGATGAAAATGAAAATCAAAACTGTAGAAAATCAGTCAGAGGCAAATGAAATAATAAATAATTTAAGAAAATTAAAAAAAACTCTTGCTTATTATTTATTTACCGTAAGATAGTCTTTTAAACTTGTCAATTTTATAATAATAATGGCTTCTTCTGTCAGGAAAAACGAAAAACAAACAATGCAGACAATAAAATTTGGCAATGTAGTATCTATTCTCGATACATCTTCTGTTAAAGTATCATATAAAATACTAAACCAACACAAAACTGGCAGAATGATAAAAACAACAAAAACATGTATATGCGATGTTGAAAAGCATATTTTTACAGCAATAATAGAAATTGGAGCAAAGGTATCTTTTTTAATGAACACTAAAAAAATATCAAAACGAAAATCAAGCAAATTGTTGTCAATTTTATAATATTAATATGATAATTAAAGAATCTAATGTTTCTATCGCCGATAACTCTGGGGCTCTAGTTGCTAGAGTTATGCATTCTTATTCAAGTCCATTTTCTTCCGTTGGCGATATAGTTAAGGTTTCTATTAAAAAATGCAAGCCAAATTCAAAAGTATCAAAAGGTGAAAAATATCTTGCCGTTTTAGTGAGGTCAAAATCTCAAATTTCTAGAAAAGATGGGTCATCTGTGTCTTTTTCAGATAATTCAGTGGTTCTTATTAAACAGGATGGATCAATGGTTGGAACGGCTGTTTTTGGACCAGTTGCTCAAGAAGTAAGAGATCGTTTTCTTAAAATATCATCGCTTGCTCACGATGTGGTATAATGTTGTTGTTTTTTATATACGTGCCAAAAATAACTAAAAAAATTAAAGTTGATTCTATTGTAAAAATAATATCAGGGAAAAACAAAGGTATGACTGTGAAGATAAAGCAAATTAATTTTAGATCTTCGCAGGTATTTCTTGAAAATGTCTTATATAAGACTGACATTGTTACAGATTCCAATGGTATTAAGTCTTTTCAAACAGGAAAAATGACTCCTGTTGATATTTCAAACATACAGCTTGTCTAGTTTTTTAAAATAAATGAATTACAATACAAAATTATTACATAAAAATTTTATAGATTTATATAAAAACAATAATAAGGAAAAAAATCCACATTCAGTTCCTAAATTGACAAAAATTGTTGCATCTGTGAATTTTGGAAATTCAGGCTCTGATAAGAAAATAGTAGACTCTGCAATGAAAGATTTTTTATCAATTTTTGGGTCAAAGCCAGTATTTTTTAAATCAAAAGTTTCTGACGCTGCTTTTAAAATCAGAGAAGGTCAGATAGTTGGACTTAAAATCACGCTTAGGTCTGATAAAATGTTTTTATTTCTTGATAAAATGATCTATGTTGCTCTTCCAAGAATCAGAGATTTCAGAGGAATTAAAAAATCTTTTGATGTTTTTGGAAATTTGTCAATATCTTTACCTGGTAACTCATCTTTGTTTCTTGAATCAAATTTACTTCAGGATCTGAATTTGTCATTCAGCATTTCTCAGTCTTCGCCAGATTTGTCATTAAATTTACTATCTTCGATAAACATACCTTTTTTAAAATAATAAACTATGGCTAAAAAATCAAAAATTGTTAAATCTAAAAAGCTGAATCTTCTAATTGCTTCGGCTTCAGAAAAAATAAGCACTCTAAAATCTCTTTCATTATCCGGAGATATAGATGCCATGATAAAACTTTCAAAAATAAAAAATTCTTCATCTGTGAGGAAAAAAAATCGTTGTTCAATCACAAGCAGACCAAGGGGTTTTGTTGGTTATTTTGGTGTAAGTAGAATAGTTCTTAGAGATCTAGCTTCATCAAACTTCATACCAGGTATCTACAAGAATTAGTTTTATTTACTCCCATGTCTTCATCAAAAACTTTGTGTGACGCTTTAAATTCAATGAAAAACCATAGATCATCTGGTCATTGCAGTCTAAAAAAATCTAATTTGATCTTAGATGTCGTTAATTTTCTTTCTAATTGTGGATTAATAATTTCTTCAAATCTTGAAGAAAGATCTATTAAGTGTTTTTTGAATAATTCTGTTGGAAGAAATCCTTTTATTTCCTTGAAAACTCATTCTTCTCCCTCAAAATCTTTGTTTTGTTCTGTTGATCAAATAAAATTGATGATTAAAACAAATCAATTGTCAATCATATGCGTTTCTACCAATAAAGGTCTTTTATCCGCTCAAGATTGTTTAGATAAAAATGTTGGAGGAAAAGTATTGTTTATGTTATAATTATACAAATATGTCCAGAATTTTGAGAAAATCTATAAAGTTTAATCCAAATAATCTTTCAATAAAAGTTGACTCTGATTGCGTCATGATATCGAGTTTTTTGAATGCTACAAAATGTATAAAAGTAAAAAAACCTGACTTAATTGATGTAGTTGTTGAAGATGGTTCTTTATTGATAAGACCATATGTTAAACCTGGTCACGCAATGTATAAAAAATTAACATCTTTATCTGCGTCATTGATGAGAATTATTTCATCTTCATTAATATCGATTTTGGAAGATTTTAGTATGACTTTAAAATTTTCTGGAGTTGGTTACAAGGTTGAAAAAAAAATGTCAGATTCTATGCTGTTATTTTTTTGTGGAAAAAGTCATCCAATAATGCTATGTATTCCATCTGACATCGATGTATCATTTCCATCACAAGGTTCTATACTGTTAAAAGGTATTGATAAACCAAAAGTTACTCAATTTGCAGCTCTTGTTAGAGACGTAAAAAGAGTGGAACCGTACAAAGGAAAAGGTTTTTCATTTGATGGAGAATTTATTATAAGAAAAGAGGCAAAAACTGGGAAAAAATAACTTCTTTATTAATTATATATGAAAATAACAAAAAAAATCTTTTTTCTAAAAAAATCCAAGAGAAATTCTTTAAATAGCAAATGTAGGTTAAAATCTGGTACAAAGAAATCTTTTGAGGTTTTAATGCTTAAAACCTCAAAGAATATACATGTTCAGCTAATAAGAACTTCTGATATGAAAACAGTTGCTGGTTTATCAACAAGCTCTAAGGATTTTATATCTAAAAACAATAATATAAAATCTTGCAATCTAACTTCAAGTGAGTCTGCTGGGAGTTTATTCGCCATGAAGGTAAGAAAAATGTCGGTTAATCTAAATGAAATGTATTTTAATAGGTCTAAATATAAATTTCACGGAAAAGTGAAAGCTTTTTGGGAGTCTTTTTCGTCATCAATGTTGTTATCCTAATTTTAGATTTTTGTTTTAATATATAAGTATGCTTTATGGAGAAAAAATTGTAAGAAAAGATCTTAGAAAATCTGACTTTATATATTCTAGAATAAGTTCTAGAAGGGTATCTCTTACGACAAAAGGTGGTAGACATATGAGTTTTTCAGTTATGGTTGTTGTTGGGGATCAAAATGGCGTAATAGGCTTTGGCACAGGAAATGCTCAAGATGCTGGTACTGCTGAAAAAAAAGCTCTACAAGACGCTCAAGGTAATTTATTTAAAATACCTTTGAAGCGTAGTAAGAGTGAGTCTGATACTAGATACACTATATTTACAAAATCATCAGGTTACTGTTCTGGGTCTAGAGTTGATCTTTTTCCCGCAAAGCCTGGAACTTCAATGGCTTGTTCATCTGTAGTCAGAGACGTTTGCAATGCAGCTGGTATAACTGATATTGTCTCAAAAATACACAAATCAAGCAACAAAGGAAATGTCGTTAGAGCTGTTATAGATGCTCTAGTTTCAACAAAAACTCCTATGTACTACAAAACCTTGCTTCAAAAAAAAGTTAATCATTCTTAAAATATAAAAACTGTCTTATAATTCAATGGAAATAAAAAAAATCTTTTTTAATCCACCTTTAAAATCAACAAAACAAGGTAGTCGCAAGGGTCGTGGAATAGGAAGCGGGACTGGAAAAACAGCCGGAAGAGGTCACAAGGGTCAAAAAGCAAGATCTGGAAGATCAAATACTCCAATAAGAAGTACCTCTGATATATCATTTATTAGGCATTTACCAAAACGTGGTTTTAAGGTAATATCAAATAATTCTGAATCTATGTCAATGTCAAATTTTTTGTTAGTATGCTCTTCTATGTTTTCCTCTGGAGCTTTTGAAATTTCTTATTCATCGGTTTTTGGGTTACACTCAGGAGGTAAATCAAAATACTTAAAAATATTTATGGACTCTGCAAATCATTTGGATTATATAAATTCATTTATATCAAAGGAAAAAGCTTCAAAATTTATTCTAGATGAATTAAGCATGAAATTCTCGACATCTTGTTTGAACTTGTTAAAGAATAATGGTTTTAAAATATAAATATGAAAATTTCAAATACTAAGGAGGTAAAGATAATGGGCGTTGGAGTTCCCGCTTCTAAACAAGTACACTGTTCTTTAACTTATATACACGGAATTGGTAGATTTTTATCTAAAAAAATATGCGATCTATGTAATATAGACTATTCAATCAGAACTTATCTTTTGACTCCTGAACAACTTGAAAATGTAAGGAAGGTAATCGTTGATTTGAATTTAAAAATAGAAGGAGATCTTAAAAGAGAAGTTTCTGCTAATATAAAAAGACTTATTATAATAAAATGCTACAGAGGAAATAGACACTCTAGAGGATTGCCCGTTAGAGGTCAAAGAAGTAAGACAAATGCAAGAACACGCAAAGGTAAGAGAAAAAAATAAGCTTTTTATAATTAATTTATGTCTGAGAAAAATGAAAAACGAAAAATAACAAGTGCCGTTGTTAATATAAGAGCAACTTTTAATAACACAATTATTACGATAGCTGATCTTTCTGGTGGGGTTCTAGCTTGGTCTAGCTCTGGATCCCATTTTAAAGGTAATAAAAAAAGCACACCTTTTGCGGCATCAGAGGCAGCTAGGGTTGCTGTTGATAACTGGTTTAAATCTATGAATATTGATATTTCCAAAACATCTCATCAAGGAAATATACATTTGATAGTAAAAATACATGGACCTGGACCAGGAAGAGAGAGTGCTGTGAGAGCTATATCTTCTATGGGTTTTCAAATTACTGCCATACATGATGTAACCGGACTTCCTCATAATGGAGCAAGGCCTCCAAAAAGAAGAAGGATGTAATAATTGTATTGATTTTTTTGTTATAAACCGTTATGAGTAAACATTTAGAAACTCCAAAAACATCATTAGAGATATATTCCATGATGTCATCTGAAATAAAAGTATCAAGAGTTGAAACAACTTCAAATAAAGCAATAATAGAGATCAAAGGCCTTAGAAAAGGAATGGGATCTACTGTTGGAAATTCTGTTAGAAGGTCTCTCTATCTTATACCGTCATTAAGATCTGACTATTATTGTTTTGAAGGTGTATATCATCAATTTTCTGAACTTGATGGGGTCGTGGAAGACCTAATTCAGATATCAGAAAATATAAAATCTTTATCATTTAAAATTTCTGAAAATTTTAATTATCAATCTATATCAAAAAGTGATTTAGTGTGCTCCCTTGATATAAATTCTGTTTGCAAAAAATTTAAAGCATCTGATATAATCTTACCAGACGGTTTATCCGTAGTTGATACTGATTTACATTTATTTGAATCAATAAAACCTATGCAAAAGTTTATTAAGATTTACTTAAAATATGGATTTGGAGTTGAAATAGCATGCCAAGAAGGATCAGTCGCCAATCCTGGTGCTATATATGTAAATAAATTTTTCTCTCCAGTTGTTAGAGCGTCTATAGACGTTGTTGATGATATACACAATGGAGATTCTAAAAATTTTGAAAAATTAACTTTTGAGATTGAAACTGATGGATCGGTTTCGGCGATTGATTCATTTGATTCTGCTTGTGGAATAAACTCTGGTGTTATGAAGTCAATATCACGCGTAACAAGTGCTATATTTAACGCAATAGAATCTCAAATTAACGAGTATCCATCTACATCCCAACAATCTGGAGTGGTATTTAATGATTCATTGTTAACGCAGTCTGGGACACCATCTTCGTCTAATAAAGCGCAAAAAGCAGATGATTTGATATCTCATATAGAATTTAGCGTCAGAACAATGAATTGTTTAAAACAGATGTCTAATGTTAGATATATAAGTGACTTAGAATCTTTCTCCGCAAGAGATTTGCTTTCAAAGAAGAATTTTGGGAAAAAATCATTAAATGAAGTGCAACAAAAAATGCAAGAAAGAGGATTTTCTCTTAGAAGTGATATCGAGGATTCATTTTAGGATTCATGAATAAAGGAGATATTCGTTTTTCGAATCTCCTTTTTATTAAAATAGCATCAACAATAAAAATTGCTCTTCTTCTTTATTTTTCTTTCAATCTTTTTAACACGAAGAATTTAAGAGACAAATCGTATTATTGTGGTAATTCTTATTGGTGTTTATGTGAAAAGAAAACGAACAAAAATATTGTTGATCGCACAAAAAAATCATATACATTTTTGCTTGAATTAAAAGAGTTTATTTTGGATAAAAATGAAATTTGCTTAGATAATTTCTTAAAATCACATTCATCAGAAGTAAAACAAAGTATAAGGTTAAAAATTAAACATTATAACGAAGCTTTAAAAATAAAATTAGAAAAAAATGACTTTGCTGGCTATATTGAGATTTTTAATCAATATGACTTGGATATTTTAGATTCTAATTCGGTATATAAGTTAGTCATCTATTGTAGAAAATCTCTCAGATATGAACTTAAAAAATCTAATCTAATTTATCTTGTAGAAGATTTGAAATATATAAGTCCAAAAGAAAAATACTTGATATCAGAGTCAATTTTTATGATATAATAAATAAAGATGAATATGTTTATTTACAAATCTATTCTTGATTTTGGATCTTCAATGAATACATCTTTTGGTGGCTCTGAGGTCTGAAAAAATACGTCTATCGGTATTCCACCCCTAGGAGCCCAATATGCACACATTCTTAGCCATTTTGGTTTTGCGACATCTTGGATGCGTTTTGCTATATAAATTGTGCAAGCTTCGTGAAAATCTCCGTGATTTCTGAATGATTGAAGAAATAGTTTTAGCGATTTACTTTCTACCAATTTTTCATCAGGTATGTAGTCTATGACGATTTGTGCATAGTCTGGTTGGTTTGTTATTGGACACAGTGATGTGAATTCTTTTGTAGAGAATCGTGCTACATATTTAACATCTTTGTACGGATTTGGAACGCATTCTAGTATTGCATCTTTTGGAGATGATTTTGATTCTTGTTTTGTTCCAAGATGAGTAAGCTCATCATACTGTCCAATTTGACTCATTTTAGTATTATTTTTTTGATAATGACTCTTTGTATTTTGCTATGTCTTCTATATTCACTCTCGCAACTCCGCTTTTCATGGCTACTAGAGCAACAGTTGAGGCAACTTCTGGTAACAATCTTTCGTCAAATGGAGTTGGTATTATGTAGTTTTTACCAAAAGCCATACTTTGATTCTCGTATATATCTTTAATTTTTTGAGGAACTTCAAGTTTTGCTAAATTTGATATTGCTTTTGCGGCTGCAATTTTCATATCTTCATTGATACATCTAGATCTTGTGTCTAAAGCACCTCTGAATAAAAATGGAAAGCACATTACATTATTAATTTGATTTGGGTAATCGCTCCTTCCGGTTGCAACTATAGCATCTGGTCTTGTTTTATATATTTCTTCCGGTGTCATTTCAGGATCTGGATTAGCCATGGCAAAAATAATTGGATTCTCTGACATTCCTTTGATTTCCTCTCCTCCAAAAGCATCTTTTACGGACAATCCAAGTAATACGTCTGCATTTAGAAGAGCTTCTTTTAATGTTTTTATTGATGTATCTTTTCTCGCAAATTGTTGTTTGATTTGGTCAAGGTCAGTTCTTCCAGAATGTATAACGCCTTTTGAATCGCATAAAAATACATTTTCTTTTTTAACTCCGTACTCAAGTATCATTTTTAAACACGATATTCCAGCTGCTCCGGATCCGTTGACTACAACCCTCATGTCTTCGAATTTTCTGCCAGTTATTTCTGCTGCATTTATTAAACCCGCAAGAGATATAATTGCCGTTCCATGTTGGTCATCGTGAAACACTGGTATATCTAGTCTTTTTTGCAACTCTGTTTCGATTCTAAAGCATTCTGGCGCTTTTATATCTTCCAAGTTAATACCACCCCATGTATCACCAATATTTTCTATTATTTCTATTACTTTTTCAGGATCTTTTGTTTTTATTTCTATGTCAATTGAATCTATATCTGCAAAGCTTTTAAAAAGAGCACTTTTGCCTTCCATAACAGGTTTTCCGGCCATGTGACCTATGTCCCCAAATCCAAGAACTGCAGTTCCGTTTGATATTACTGCAACGAAATTTCCTTTTGCTGTATATTTATAAGCCATATCTTTATTGTCTTTTATTTCTAAACAAGGAAATCCAACACCAGGTGAATATGCAAGAGCTAGGTCTCTTGGTGTTTTCAGTTGTTTTTGAAGGGAGATTTCAATTTTCCCAGGCTTGCCATTTGCATGAAATGCTAAAGCTTCTTCTTTTGTTACTTTGCTATTTTGCATATTTGAAGAAAAATAATTAGATTACAATAGTTCAATAATTTTTAATTGTCAACATCTAAAAAATAATCCCAGAGCGAAAAAATTATCCATCGCAAATAATCGTGACGTTGACGCTTCGATGTCTCTCTTTTTTTCAATTGACCGTTCATTTGAAATATAGTTTTCCACAATTTCTCTTAGTCCATTTTGCAAAAGAAAATTATTTTGAGTAGATAGGAATGATTGTTTTAAATTGTTAAATCTTTGACCTATTTTTATGAAATGATTGAAGTTCACCAAATGAGTTATATCCGCTTCAAGGGGAAGAAGGAAAATATTGCATTTTGAGTGATTATTTATAGCCTGTAGCGTTGATTGATTTAAGCACTCAGCTATGTACCCATAGTCAAAAAATAAAATCGCACCACCATTATTATTGACAATATTACATATTTTATGAAAATCTTCAATTGCAAAATCGCTGTACTCAATTATACTTCCTTGCTTTTCATTTGGATTACTATTGATGTAATTGCTTAATGATTGATGATCAAAATCTTTAATATACTCTTGACTTAAAATGTTAGTTTGTTGATCATATTTTATGAAACATTTTTCGTAATTGTTGCCATTTTTTCTGTACTGGTCTATGGGATACGCGTCTAATAATTCGTTGCTAATGAATATTTTTTGTTTATTTTTTTTTGCCTCTATAGCATCTGATATGTTCTCAAAAATTTCGACATTATGATTAAATTTCTTAAATAATAAATTTCTATTATATTGAGATTTTTCTATTGATATGAAATCGACATCATTGATGTTGAAAGTTCTAAATATTGAAATAATTTCAGATAAAAATAGACCGTTTCCAGATCCTATTTCAATGATTTCAAATTCGGTTTTATTATTTTGCAATACGTAATTTGCCAAATAAATTGCTACGCAAGCTGAAAATGCAGAGGAAATTTCCGGTGCAGTAACAAAGTGTCCACTTTTTCCAAATGCATTATTTGAATTGTAAAATCCATGCTCTGAATATAGGCAAAAATCGATATATTGAGCTAGGCTAACTAGATTATTGTGTTTGCTAAAAAAATCTTTAATAATTTCTCGTTTTTGCATATTTTTCTAAATTTATTGATTGCAAAAAATGTCTAAATTTTTCAACTTCAAGATTAGAAAACTTGAGATTTGAAAAATCTGCATTAATTATATCATTTATTCCTGAGCCTCTATGATCTTGAATTGAACATGTTGAATATTTAAAATATTCCTGCAGCGTGTCTAATATTTTCTTTTGATCTTGATTATCTATGTAGTTTGTAAGTTCGATAATTGAGTTTTGTATATTTTTGATGTTTAGGTTAAAAATTCCAAATTCTCCAAACCATATTTTTTCATTAGCATTCATTAATCTTAACCCGTTGTTTAGTGATGGTAAATCTTGCTCACTTGAGTAATATTTTTTAACAAAATCTTGTAACAGAAACATTGTCATTTGAGGTACATGGGATGTTTTTGCATAAATTTCATCATGCTCATCTTCATCTATTATTGCTATTTTTTTAAAATTGCATTCATTGGCTATTCTTTCTATGTTTTTATTACTTTTGTTTATTAATAGTAATTTATTGTTAAATAAGTTTGTATTCGAAGATTGAAAGCCTGATTTCTCACTTCCGGCAATTGGATGACATAGAGTTAGATTCGGTAAATTTTTTAACACAGTCTTTGGAAATAATTTTACTGATCCAAATTCAAAAATTTCAGCATTACCTATATTCGTTGATGATAAGATATTGGCTATATTTTGATAAGCTGATAAATGAGCGCAAATGAATATAAAATTACTCGATTGTATCGCTTTTTTTATTTCTGCTGTGTTTTCAATTTCTAGTTGAGTTAAAAATATATCCGATGTCTGTTTTGCTATATCTATGCCGATGATGTTGTATTTTTGATGCAAAGATTTAGCAAAACTTCCTCCAATTAACCCTGTTCCAAAAATTGAAATTGTTTGTTTAGGCTGTTTTTTCATTTTTACCAAATTGCATATAAACAGATGCCATTATGATTGTAAATCCAGCTAGATTTAATATACTCCATTCGTAATCTTCAAAGATTGTTGAAATTGATATCGCTCCTATTGTGTAGATAAATGAAGAATAATTAGCTTTTGCGACTCCGATTTTATCCATTAGATAATATAGTGATATATATGCTATACATGATGCAAAAATTGCCAGATAAAGTAAAGATGATATGTACGCAATACTAAAATCAAACATTGCGCTGTTTGCAGTATTAATAAACTTTGACATCGAGATTGACATAAAACCTCCAAATAAAAACATATATGATATATAGTGGAGTAGGGGGGTTTGATGTTTTTGAACACATTTTTTCATCGCGTAATAACCAGGGCAAACAATTATCGCCATAAAAATAGCACATAAAAAACCAATTGTAGTATCTACAATACTATTGCTAAACTTCAGAGTTGGATATATAAATAGCGACAATCCGAAAAATCCAACCGCACCACTCATGATTGTTTTTTTCGATGGACGTTTTTTTTCCATAATGCTGTTGAATATTTCGCTTGTTATGATTGTTAGCGACATTATTGCCGCTGTTATTCCGGTTGGTATGTATTTTGCCGATGTATATCCAACTATAAAATTTAAAAAGCAGTTAAATATTGATGATATAAAAATAAATTTTATTGCACTTGTGTTGATTTTTAAGGATTTTTTCATTAATACTTTTAGCACAATTAGACATAAAATCCCAGCTAAAATGAATCTATATCCAATTGAAGTATATATTGGAACCTGTGATATTGCCTGAGATTTTACGGCAAACCAAGAAAATGTCCAAGAGAAAGAGATGCCGAAAAATGCTAGGGCTATTTTGTTTATTTTCATATTACATGAAATATTTTTTCATTATTTGTGATGGTGAAAATTAATAATCAAGGTTTTTTATATCTTGACAAATATAGATTTTGGAATTTTGTCTAGGTTGATTTGAATATTTGTAAATGAAAATACAGCAATTCTCTAAATACACAATGGTAGTTTTGTCGCTTTTGCTTGTTTTTATAGCAATTTGCTTGTTTATTACGAAACCAAAGATTGGGATTGACTTCACCGGCGGAGGTATAGTAACTTTTTCAAAAGACTTAAATAAAAACGACTCTGCAAAGATTCTATCGTCATTTGAGAGTGGTGTGCAAAATAATATAATTTTTGATAAAAATAGAGTTATTTTTTTGGTTGATAATTTTGATGATTTTAAGAACAATTATTTAATTAAATTTAAAGAAATTTTATTAAGCGGAACTCTTGAGGTATCAGCTTTTGATATATCAAAAGAGGATTTTATCGGGGCAAAATTTGGTCTTAAATCTATTGTTTCATCGATCATTTCTGTCATAATATCTCTTGTTTCGATATTTTTATATATAGCATATAAATTTAATACAAAAATGGGTATTTTTGCGGCATTTGGTTTGCTGTTTAACTGCTTATTTGTATATTGTTTGACAAATCTTTTTGGGTGCGAAATGTCAATATTGTCAATATGTGCATTTTTGACTCTTATTGGATATTGTATAAATGATACCGTGGTTGTTTTTGATAGAGTTAGGGATGAGTTTTTTGAATCTATGGCAAAAAATATAAATAAATTTTCAATAGTTTCAAAGGCTACAAAAAAAGTCCTTTCAAGAAGTATAAAAACATCGGTTGTTACTATGATGGCAATATTTCCACTATTTATTTTGAGTGATGGCGATATGAAGGTTTTTTCATTTATTATGATACTTGGTATAATTTCTGGAACAATGATATCTTTGTCTACCATGCCGCTTTTTGTAAATTTTTTTGATTTACAGTTCAAAGGAAAAAATGATAAAAATTCTGACATTGAATCAGATCCAATGAAGTATGTATAAAAGTTAATTTTTTTAATGATGAAATTTTTTTATTAAAATGAAAAAAATACTTGACAATTATTGTTAATTAATATTATCTAGATTCGATATTTATATTTTCTTCAATGAACACAATGTTAAAAAATCTTGTTCTACTTGGTCTAGTTGTTGCTTGTAGCAAAAACTCAAAAAATACATCAAACAATGAAGCTTATGGTTCTGATAAAAATGTATCTTCAGATAAAAGACACGTCCAATCTCTTTCAAAAGATTACTTCGTTGCAGACAGAGTTTTTTTTGATTTCGATTCATCTGAAATAAATTCTGAAGGTCTTGAATCTGTAAAAACGCAATCAACTTTCTTGAAAAATGAAAAATCAGCAAAATCTATAATTGTTGAAGGTCACGCAGATGAAAGAGGTACAGCTGAATACAACTTATCTCTTGGTAAAAGAAGAGCTGATTCACTTGCTTCAGCGCTTAAAAAACATGGATTTAAAGGCTCTGTTAAAGTTGTTTCTTATGGGAAAGAAAGACCAGTTGAAACTGCTGCAACTTCTGAAGAATCTCATGCTTCAAACAGAAGAGCGGTTATTGTTCTTGGTTAATTTTACTAGAGAACTAAATTAAATTATATCTAATATATAATTCAGCCTCAGAAAGTAATTTTTCTGGGGCTTTTCTGCTTCCGTAAAAATAAAATAGAATATTTAAACTTTGAATATTGTTTATTATATTCTTATGTTTAAAAAATTCAAGACTTTAAATCGCAGACAGCCTGTTATAAAAAAAGAATTCAAAAGTTATTATCTAAATCAAACTCCTTCAAATACAAAATTGACAGAGGCAAACTACGCTTCTTTGGTGTTAAATGGATATAACTCAAATGTAATTGCAAATAAATGTATAAATATGATTGCTCAATGTGTTTCATCTGTTGAATATGATGTATTTAATTTAAATACAAACGAGTTGATTGATAATTCTAATTTGGAAAATGCGATCGGTAATTCAAATCAAAATAATGGAACAGACTTTATTCAAAGCATTGTTAGAAGCTTGATGATGTCTGGAAATTGTTACATTTCTTGTGTAAAAAATTATCTTGGATTGATTGAAAATTTTTCAATTTTACGACCAGATAAAGTATCGATTGTTGTTGATGCTAATTTAAACCCTGTGCAATATATATATTCAAAGGGAACAAAAACGCAATATTTTGATATTGATACATCAAATGAATCAAGTTATTGTGAAATTTTGCACATTAAACTTGAAAATCCTCTTGATGAAATTTACGGATTAGCACCTCTTTACACTGCGAGATTTTCGATTGATCAATACAACGAAGCCATTGCTTGGAATAAATCTTTGCTTGAAAATGGGGCTCGACCATCTGGCGCTTTAGTGTTTGAATCTCAGTCCGGATCTGGAGATTTAACTGATGATCAATTTGATAGATTAAAAAATCAGCTCGCTTCTCAATTTTCTGGTGGAAAAAATGCCGGAAAAGTCATGGTTCTTGAGGGTGGCTTGAGATGGCAGGAAATGAGCATTAACCCAAAAGATATGGATTTTATTCAAACAAAAAACTCTGCGGCTAGAGATATCGCTATTGCTTTTGGCGTTCCAGCGAATTTACTTGGTATACAGGGTGATAATACTTACAGTAATATGTCCGAAGCTAGAATTGGATTTTGGGAAGATACCGTTTTACCGTTGACGAAATTTATATATTCAAGGTTGCAGAATTTTTACAATCTTTCTTGCCAAGACGTCTGTAGAGTGAAGCTTGACACAGATTCAATTTCGGCTCTTACCGAGAAGAGAGAAAAAATGTGGGGCTATGTGCAGGCTAGTACTTTTCTAACTACTAATGAAAAACGAAATATGCTTGGATTTCAAAGTCTTCAAAGTTCTGATAATTCAAAATCTTACGACTCTATTCAGTCATAATTTTAATTTACTGCGATGCATTGTGAGCTATAACGCTTTCGATACATTCTTGTATTTTGCCATCTAGAAATGCATGAGCATTTTGCATTTCCCATCCACTTCGAGCATCTTTTATAAGTTGATAAGGTTGCAGGGTGTAATTTCTGATCTGCGATCCAAACGATATGTCTGATTTTTGCGAATTTACTTTGTTGATTTCAGTTTGCTTTATTTCTTGCTCTTTTTTGTATAATTTTGCTTTTAGCATTTTCATTGCCTCTGTTTTATTCTGGACTTGAGATCTTCCATTTTGACAACTGACAACAATTCCGCTTGGCGTGTGGGTTATTCTAACGGCTGAATCTGTTTTATTTACATGTTGACCGCCAGCTCCAGATGCTCTAAATGTGTCGATTTTAAGGTCTTTTTGGAGAATTTCTATATTTATTTTATCATCAATGTCTGGGTATACAAAAACCGATGCAAAGCTTGTTTGTCTTTTACCATTTGCATTAAATGGAGATATTCTTACAAGCCTATGAACCCCAGCTTCAACTTTTAGCCATCCGAAAGCTAGTTCACCTGAAATTTTTAGTGTTATATTTTTAAATCCAACTTCTTCGCCAGATAAACTATCTATTATTTCACATTGAAAATTTTGTGATTCAGCCCACATGGAATACATTCTGACGAGCATTTTTACCCAATCTTGACTCTCAGTTCCGCCAGCACCTGAGTTTAATTCAACGAAAGCTGAACAATAATCTTTGTCATCTGTGAAGCTTGCTTTAAGAGTAAGTAGCGTAATTTTTTTTTCAATACTTGATATGTCTGGTTCAAATTCTTCAATTTCAGATTCAGAAATATCTTTTAATAGATCATTCATAGCCATTACATCGGACTGCAGAGTTAGCAAATCGGATATTTTTCTTTGCAAAGATATTTTCTCTTTTTGAAGAGATGACATTAATTCATGGTTTGACCAATTATTATTGTCGGATATTTTCTTGTCTACTGAAGATATTGTTTGATTTATTGAATCTAATTTAGCTAATTTTATAAGTTTGTTGCAAGATTCAGATATACGCAAAATTCTTTGGTTTAATGTAAGATTTTGCATATTTTAGCTATTGTTTTATGTTGCGACTTGCTATAGCTGATACTTGATTCCACCTCAATATTGTTCCAGTTTGATCAAGAACTGGCTCTTTACTTTCAATGTACATTGCTGCCATAAAAGTTCCCATTGTGGGATGTAATTTTATGAGAACAGGATCTACTTCCTTTCCATCATATTTTATTCTTTCATTTCTTTTACGGGATGCAGCTTTAGCATTTTTTGATACCGTTGTTTTTAACTTAGCCATATTCTACCAATATATCATCAAATCTTCCGTGTATATTTTTTAATAGTCAAGTGATAATGTAAAAAAAACACTATAAATTCAATTGATGTATAAATTAAATTTAAAATTGTTAATTTAATGCCAAATAAATATTTTGGTATATCGCAACTTGGCATTGATTGGTGATTAAATGTTAGCGATGAGCAACTAGAAGACATAATTCCTGTTTCAATCATTATGTGATATATTGTGATTAATAATCCAATGAATAAACTGCAAAACATTGCCGTGATTAGAGTTTTATTTGCTGTTGTTGCTAAATTTCGTTTGTTTAATATTAAAAATAATATGAAAAATAACATGTGAGACCATCGCTCAATCACACACAATATACATGGTTTTATTGAAAGAAAATATTCGACGGCAAATGACGAACAAAAAGGAAGAATGAACAAAAGTAGTAATGTTTCTTTTTTTTTGATAAATGTGATAAATAATTTTTTCATACTTCTTGACTATTTAAAATATTATATATAGCATTTAATAGAAAAATCAAGTTATATGTTTAAATCTTTTAAATTCATAAATAAACTTATTGCAAAAGATATGAAGTTTATTGGGCAAGATGTTTGCGATAATAAATATTATGAATCTCCAAATGGTGGTGGAAGGATTTGTATTTATGCTAATAAGCTATGCGATGTGACCAATGTTCCGCCATTATGGTTTTCATGGCTTCATAATATGCAAAAAGATTTTCCAAAATTGGACGATGAATCTATAATGAAATCTAGTAAAAAATGGATAAACCACCATGTACCAAATGATACTGGGTCTGAAAATTCCTACGCTTATACGAGGTCTATTAAAAAAGCTGTGTTGGTTGGATCTGGAAGTATTTTGACTGATGTAAAATATTCAAAATGGATTCCTAAATAGTATTCTGATCATTTTCAATTTATGAGACAAGAAATTTTCACAGGTATTAATTTTATCTATTTTGATAAATTGTTCACGAAAATTTTGATTTTCTCAATACCTTCTTTTATCGTATTGATGTCAGTTGAAAAAGAGAATCTAAAATGATTTTCTAAATCAAAAGCTTCACCAGGTACAGTTGCTACAAATACTTGAGACAATAGATGTTCGCAAAAATCTATGCCGCTAGTTATTGTATTTCCATTGGGAAATTTGCTTCCAATTAAACTATCAATGCTTATAAATGCGTAAAATGCACCGGATCCTTTTATTGATTTTAACCCTGAAATTTCATTAATGGCTTGATGGACAAAATCTCTGCGTTTTTGCATCTCTTGTTTCATTGTGGAGATGAATGTTTTGCTATCTTCGCTTCTGAGTGCAAATGCCCCTGCATATTGAGAAACTGAGCTTGTTGAGGACGTTGATTGTGATTGTATTGTTGTTACGGCTTTGACTAGATCTTTGTTTTTTGATGCTAAGTATCCAAGTCTGAATCCGGTCATACTGTATGACTTTGAAACTCCGTTGATAATTGCAATTCTGTTAATTAAATCAGGTGCAACATTTGCCATGGTGTAAAATTTCTGATTGTCAAAAATCATGTGCTCATATATATCATCGCACATTATATTGACATGTGGGTATTTTTTGAGAACCTCCGCTAAGCTTTCAAGTTGTTCTTTGGTGTAGACTATTCCCGTTGGGTTTGATGGTGAATTTAGCATTATCCACTTTGTTTTATTGGTAATTTTTTGCTCTAATTTTTCCGCACTTAATATAAAACCCTCCTCCATGGTCGTTTTTATTGAAACCGGAACTCCGCCGAAAATTTTTACGATATCAAAATATGAAACCCAAGCAGGGGACTGTATAATAACCTCATCATCGTGGTTTA
>CAMCTP010000003.1 GCA_945878495.1 Rickettsia typhi
GCAAAACCATTTGTTGGTAATACGTGATTTGTTCCGCTTAAATAATCTCCTAAACTTTCAGGAGTATTACTTCCAATGAAAACAGAACCGGCATTGGCGATTTTTTCAAGATATTTTTCTGAATCAACAAGATTTAAAATCAAATGCTCTGGTGCAATTTTATTGGATTCCTCGATTGCTTCATTGATATTTTTTACTTTTTTCATTATTAAATTATTCAACGAATGCTCAAGAATGTTCCGTCTACTTGAATTCATAGCAATATCTTTTATATCTTTTTTTACTACCTGAATTATCTCTTCATCCGTACAAAATAACCATGCTTTTGACTCCTTTCCATGCTCAAGTTGTGCCAATAAATCATAAATTACTGCATTTTTATTAGCTTTTTCATCCGCTATGACTAATACTTCACTAGGTCCTGCCGGCATATCAATTGCAACCTCATTTGAGACCATTCGTTTTGCACAATCAGCAAATTCATTGCCAGGACCAAAAATCTTATCAACTTTAGGAATTTCACCAATGCCATAAGCCATTGCAAATATAGCTTGAGCTCCTCCAATTGTATAAATTTTTTCAATTCCGAGTAAGTTCAAAGTCCACAAAATTTCATTTGAAGGATTTGGCGGAGTGCAAACAATAATATTTTTACAACCAGCAATTTGAGCTGGAATAATATTCATTAATACACTTGAAAAAAGCTTATTTGGAACATAAATACCAATATTTTCAATTGGTGTAAATTTCTTCCAGCAAGTAATTTCATTTGAAGTTTCAATTTTGTCTCTTTCAAATGCTTTTAATTTATCACATTCAGCTTTGTGAAATTTATAAATATTATCCCTCGCTATCTTAATTGATTCCTCTAACTTCTCATCGATTTTGATATTTTTTGGAACTTGATAAACAAATGTTAGTAGTTTGATGTTATCAAACTTTTCGGTTAATTCAAATAAACCATCTTGCCCTTTATTAAGGCAAATATCTTTAATTTCTTGTACTTTTTCTAATATATTCATAAAAATAAAGAGCTTAAAATCAATCTCGGTCATGAAAAAGACAAGCATTAAGATAAAATCTTATAACAATTCTCACTCTTCTGATGCAATGTATCATTGACGGATGATTAACCCAAATAATAGATCGATATCACAGTAAAACAACATTGATGAAAGTTTTGTACGTAATAAAAAATATAAAAGAATATAAGTTTTAACCAAACATACCAAGAAAATATAGAAAAATTTATTTTTAACAAGATTCACCAACGACAAGATTTACAGAGGCAGAGAAAGAATTTCAGCCCATAATGAACAAGAGATATGAAGGCGCGATGGAGATAAAATTATAAAACCAAAACCAAGATAAGATAGACATATGCTGTTAAAATGAAAGACTCGCAAGTAAAAAGATAATGGCATGGTTTATGAAAAAAGTGAATAAACAATATTCATGAAAAAAAATTAATAATATACTTGCATTTTAAAAATATACTATGAAGGTAATATAAAATAGTTTATTTAATAAAAAATGATAACAGGAAAAGTAAAATGGTTCAATGTAACAAAAGGGTATGGATTTATCGCACCTGATGATAATTCTGGTAAAGATATCTTTGTGCATTTTAGCGCACTATCTGCAAGCGGTATATCTAATTTAAAAGATGGAGAAGCTGTTTCTTATGAAATTGAAGAGGCAAAAGGAAAACAATCTGCTGTTAATATCAAGATAATCTAATAATAGATTATTATATGGTATAACGCTATATATAACGCATAGCGGAATTGAAATGTTAAAAAAAAGAAGCTTTGGTTTTTTAATCTTCCATTTAGTTTTGCTGGCAATAATATTCCGTGGCATAAAAAATTACTTCACCATTGATGATTTAATTCTTAGAATTACATCAATCTAATCTTATAATTAAAATCTTCAAGATTCTTTTTAATTTCCTTATACTTTGGAGTAAAATTTCTTTGTAACAGATGAAATTCTCTGCCATGGTTTTGATATTTTAGATGACAAAGCTCATGCATTATAACATAATCAATACATTCAATTGGGGTATGAATTAAATGTGAATTTAGAGTAATAAATCCATTGCTTGACATTGAGCCCCATCTTGCCTTCATTTTCTTTATTTTCAAAACTGGAAATGAATATTGATGCAATTTTGAGAAAATTTCAAAATTTATATTCAATCTCTCCTCAAAAATTTCTTTAGCAAGGTCTAAAAACCATTTTGTAAGAATATTTTTTGCATTTCTTTTTGGAGATTTATAAACAAAGATCGTATTATCTGTTCTTTCAACTGAATTACTTTTCGACTCAATAATTCTCAATGTATATTGCCTGCCAAGGTAGTAAAAACTTTCTCCATCGACATATTCTTTTTTCTTCAGTATTCCTATTTGATTTTGCTGAAAATACTCAATTTTATTGTTTATCCAGTCTTGTTTTTGCGATATAACTTCATCTATTTTCTTCTTCGATAACCATTTCGGCACTCTAACTTTTACCGTGCAATCAGGATAAACTTGGATTCCTATGCTTTTTCGAGCTGTTGATTTTATGATTTCAATGGGGTAGGGGTTATTCATTTTTTACAAACAAAAAATATTATGTTTTGTTTGTTATTGAGTTTTATTTTTCCTTTATATATAAAATTTCCTATATTTGTTGTTATTGATATACTTAATGTAGTGCTTTTTTTAATTTCATCGAACCATTCCTTTAATTCTTCTTTGTTTTTATTTTGGGAAAGGTTTATAATCTTATTTCTAGACATTTTTGGAATAAGATCTTTTGTAATCGATGAATTATCATCAAAAAACGGAAGAGGGCAAGCATTAAAAAATATATGATATTCTACAATCTCTACATCGACATCACTGTTGTTGTCAAAAGAAAGCATGAAATTAAGCCAGTCTGTTGTTGGAGAAAATAATGGAAATATTTGCTTTAATTCTAGAAAATTACGATTTTTTTTAATACTTTTTAGATTTAAATAGACAGCTCCACAGGTTCCCAGTGCAACAAAAAAGTTAATGATTAAATTACAGAAATTGTAGACATTATCACTCATAAGATAAAAAAAGTACAATGTTTATTAAATAAAACCCATTAGAGTATTAGAAATTAATTACAAAGACTATATATGTTACCTAGTGGATAATTTTATATTTTTATTAGGTCAATTTTTTATCTACTCCTCCAATAATCCATCTTCAGAAGATGTATCTAAATCATCATCACCTATGGCGGCATCTTCAGTTATGTCAACTTCACCGAATTTTGCACGAATTTTCGCTTCAATTTCAGCTGCAAGAGTAGTGTTCTCTTTAAGTAAATCACGCACTCTTTCTCTTCCTTGCCCCAATTTATCGTTGTTATAATAATAGAATGCTCCTGACTTTTGGAATATTCCCATTTTTTCGGCGATATCAAGTATTTCACCTTCACGGCTGATTCCTTCGCCATGTATCATTGGTAACACAACTTTTTTAAATGGTGGAGCTACTTTATTTTTTACTATTTTGAATTGAGTTTCATGTCCGACAACTTCCTCTTTTGATTTTATTTGCTTTAATTTTTTAATCTCAACTCTTACTGATGCGTAGAATTTTAAAGCATTACCACCTGTTGTTGTCTCTGTTGGTCCTTGTCCATAGCCTGTTGATATTTTTGCACGAATTTGGTTAATAAATACAACTATACATCCGGTTCTTGAAACTGATGCGGTAATTTTTCTTAATGCTTTTGATAAAAGTCTAGCTTGAACTCCTATTCCTTGCTGATCCATATCTCCTTCCAACTCTGATCTTGGAACTAGGGCAGCCACAGAGTCAATAACAAGAACATCTATAGATCCAGATCTTATAAGTGTATCACTTATTTCAAGAGCTTGTTCGCCATTATCTGGCTGAGATATTAAAATTTTCTCTAAATTTACACCAAGTTGCCTTGCATATTTTGGATCAAGGGCATGCTCTGCATCGATAAATGCACATGTTCCACCTTTTTTTTGAGCTTCAGCTATCAGGGTTAATGCTAACGTTGTTTTACCAGAGCTTTCATAGCCGAATATTTCTATTATTCTTCCTTTTGGAAATCCTCCAACGCCAAGAGCTGCATCAAGTGATAAAAATCCACTAGAAATAACATCGATATTCATTCCAGTTTTTTGTCCTAGCATCATTATAGAACCTTTTCCATACATTTTTTCTATTTGATACATCGCATCATTTAGCGATCTTGTTTTTGCCGTTTCAACTACCGCTGTGTCATCTTTTTTTTTGTCTGCTGCCATGTTAGAAAAATATGTTTTATTAAAAATAGACACTAAAATTTAATTTGCAATAAATTAATCAAAAAAATCAACTATTCCAGTTTTAATATCATAAAGCGCTTTTTGTATTACCAAATCTCCATTTTTTATCAAATTTCTTATTATCTCACTTTGATCAAGAAGTTGTTTTTCTGAATTTTTGATATTTTCTATGGTTGTTTGTTCGACAATATTTTTATTGTGACTGCACTGACCTGCTTGTGGAATTGATGAAGCAATTTTTTCCAGTAACGGAGTTAGGTTGTCAAGTTTTACACCCTGACAAGCAGCTTTAACGGCTCCACATTCAGTGTGACCTAATATAACTATTACCTTTGCTCCTGCTACTCCGCATCCAAACTCTGCACTTCCTACAATATCCTGATTTATAACATTTCCAGCGATTCTAACGGTAAATGAATCCCCTATGCCAAGATCGAAAATCGCTTCGGATATAGCTCTTGAATCTATACATCCTATTATCACCGCCAATGGATGTTGCATTTCGCTGGTTGATTCTATTTGAGTTTTATAATCATGACCCATGCTTGAGCCATTTATAAATCTATCATTTCCTTCTTTTAGTATCTTAATCACCTGTTTTGGCGTTAGAGAATCTTGAGTGTTTTTATTTGAATGAAGATTAAAAGGAGTATTATCCTCAATTCTAAAATCATCTTTAAATCCAATAACTCCGACTTGAATATTTTTACCTTTTGAGGTTAGATTTACAAATCTTAAAATCTCTTTTCTTATTTCTGAATCCATATATTCAACTCTTTTACCCCTAATCAAAACCTTTGAATTATACGGTAACTTGCTTAATGTGGATTTTAGCGAAACGGTGCTTAAAAAAGAAAGATCTTCTGGTAGATCGATTTTAATAACATCGCCATAGTAGTGTTTGAAATTGCTAATTTTAATGGATTTTATAGCATTTTTTCTAATAAAAAACAAAAGACTTGCTATTATACCGCATCCAACTCCAAAGGATACATTAAAAATTATTGTAACTAATGCCGATATGATAAAAGGAATTTTGTATCTTCTGTCGGCCTTGAATAGTTTTTTTACCCCGGATTCTATGAACGTTTTAAACCCAAAAAATATCATCATAGCTGCAACGCATTGAAATGGAACCATGTTTATAACATCAGGCATAAACATTACAGACGCAAGTATGAAAAATCCAGTTAAGAAGCCAGAAAGTCTAGTTTTAGAACCTTCATTGATGTTCATATAGCTACGAAGTAATAGGCATACAACAGGTATTCCACCCAATAATCCGGATATTATATTTCCCAAACCGTGAGCAAGAAGCTCTCTATTAAAAATAAACTTACCCGATGGACGCATTTTATCAATTGCCGACACTGAAAGCAATCCCTGAATTGATATTGCCATTGAAAGCATGAAGCCGAACTTTATTATCTCAAAATCTATGTTAAAACTTGGACGATGAATCATTTTTGATAGTATGTATAGGGGTTTGTCTTCATTTGAATATTCCAGATTTATTAAATCCGTTGGCTTTACTGAAACCAATGGATTTGCTATCATTAGATAATTTATAGCGATACCAATGATTGCCGAAACTAGGACAATTGGAATAAATTTTCTTAACCTTAATCCTACGTTTGAATATCCAAGAAATACCAAAGATATTAGACACAATATTCCTATTCCAAGATTTGAGGAATTGAAATTTGATAAATCAAAACTTAATAATGATTGAAAAAATTCACTATCACTAATATTCATTTTAGATTTACCGAGAACAAAAGATATATGTCTTATTATATATACCGAACCTATACCGCAGATCATTCCCTTGATTACTGCTTTTGGTATATAGTCAAACAATTTTCCGAATCTTAGTAATGAAAATAGAATCTGAAATACCCCAGCTATGACAATAGCAGTCAAGAAATCTTGATAGTTCGCAAGACATTGAGACGCTATAATTGCAACAGCCGAAAATCCAGCAGATGGACCATATACTGAAAAGCGAGATCCGCTTGCCAAAGCTGCTATACCACCCGCAAAACCAGCTATTATTCCCGCTTCGCTTGGTGCATTGCAAAATTTAGATATAGCTATACAAGGAAATATTGATACCAGAGCTATATTTAGACCAGCCTTTATATCAAGAAAGTAATTTTTTATTGAAGAAATTTGGTAAGTTTTCATATTCAAATAATATAATTATTACACGGTATTTTGTGGAGGCCGAATTCGGATTCGAACCGAAGATCAAGGATTTGCAATCCTCTGCATTAGACCAACTTTGCTATTCGGCCACATATTTTATTAATATCTTGACATTTTTAAAGTCAAGTAAATTTATAAAAATCTCAAACTACCTGACTGAATATAGGATATTTCGCCATTTTCTGACTGAATTTTTGCCGAGCCATTCTCATCGATACCTAAAAACGTTCCGGATATTTCGTTAATTATTGCACTTGATCCAATCATATAAAGTTTTTTATCCAATAATTTCATTATATTTGGTGAAATTTTTTTGAAATCTTTGCCTGATATTTCTTCTGCAAGGCGCTTAATATCTTCATCGTATTTTATAAAAATGCATGTTTCTTTTAGTATATTGCTGGCATTATATCCTGAAATTTTGTCATTTAGCTCAGGAGAATCTGATAAATTTATCCCAATTCCAATAATGCAATATAAATCTCCGTATTGATTTTTCTCGATATTTGTTATTATTCCACCAATTTTTTTACCATTTAAATACAAGTCATTTGGCCATTTTACTTCAATATTTATCTTGTAATTTGTAAGATAAAATGTTGATATAAAATACGCTGCAATCATAGAATAGGGCAGTGATACATCACTGTTAATTTTAAAGACAACGCTCATGGCAATCGCTGATTCAGACTTCATTTGCCAAGATTTTTCCTCAGATCTTCCTATTCCATTTGTTTGATTTCCGGTATATATGACAGTTGGTTGATTTATTTGAGTCGTTTTAACCAAATTTCTGGCGTATACTTGCGTACTTTCAGTATTATTTAAAAATATTACATTCATGCCTCGTGAAATATTATGTCTATTATAGGTTCTTTCTGGAAAAAATGTTTTACGAATTTAAATACTTGGTGATTTATCAATTCTGCTAGTTTGCTTTGAAGCTTGTCTTTTGATATTTTCGAATAATCTTTATTTCCCTGTTTGATTAATTTTTCCGATAAATCTTTTATCATTTCATTGTTTTTCGCATTATCATCTATCAAACCTATGTTTCTGATTTCTAAATTTTTAATCAAATTAGCTTTAATATCCAATACTATTGATATAAAAACAACACCGTCATTTTTCAGCTTTCTTCTTTCTTTCATCACAATTGATGCAGGGCTTATAAGCTCTGATCCGTCAACACAAACAAAATCTGCATTTATTGTACCAATTTTTTCAACCTTGTCAGCCTCAACTAACAATACATCTCCATCTCTTAAGAAGACAGCATCTTTAGCTAATTTTTCTTTTTTTACCATTTCACAATGGTGTCTTAAATTTACAGAATCTCCATGAACCGGTATTGCAAATTTTGGCTTTGACAGATTGTAAATTTCCCTGATTTCATCTTTTTTCGGATGTCCGGAAACATGTACAAAATGATCTCTTTCGGTTATAACATCTATGTTTTTATCAGCAAAACGATTCATTGTGTATAGTATTTTTTTCTCATTTCCCGGAATAATTTTTGACGAAAATATAACTGTATCATTGTTATTGATTTTTAAAATTGGATGAGAATCATTTGACGCTTTTGCTATACTTGCCATCGGCTCTCCTTGGCAGCCTGTACAAATAATTATGGATTCAGAAGGCTTGCAATTCATTGCATCTTTCGCATCAAGAAATTCAAAGCCATCAAGATATCCATTTTTTTTAGCAATTGAGGTTATTTTGTGCAGTGACAAGCCTGACATTCCAACGGATCTATTTAATTTTTTCGCAACTTGAGATATTGTTTGTAATCTTGCAACATTTGATGCAAAGCTTGTGATGAATATTCTGCCTTTTTTGTCTTTCATTATCTCAAAAAAGCTATCTTCTAGATCGCTTTCACTTCGTGATCTTCCTTCTGACATTACATTTGTTGAGTCACAAACCATCGCCGTAACTCCTTTTTTTGTTACTGATTCAATTTTCTTTAAATCTGATGTTTTTCCAACAACTGGATTTGGATCAAGCTTCCAGTCTCCTGTGTGAAAAATTGTCACATCGCCGGCAGATATAAACATAGCCTGCATTTCAGGTATTGAGTGAGTTAAGCCTATTGGATTGATGGTAAAATCACCGATTTTAAAAATTTCATCTGTAATTTCGATAAATTTTATTTTTTTTGGATCAACATTTCTATCTTGAAATCTTAGTTTTGTAAAATCTATTGCAAAGCTTGTACCATAAATAGGGCAGTTTAAATCTCTTATATAATGAGAAGCTGCTCCAACATGATCTTCGTGGACATGTGTTAATACTATTGCACTAATTTTGATGTTATTTTTTTTGATAAAAGTAATATCCGGTATTATGATATCAGCACCAGGAACAATTCTTTCGTCTCCAAAGCTTGCGCCAATATCGATCATGATCCATGTTCCTTTATAGCAATAAAGTGTCATATTTTTACCTATTTGACCGCATCCACCAAGCGGAACCATTATAACTCCATTGTGATTTTTTGGTATTGAAAATTTTTGTTTTTTCATTTTTGTTTATTTAATTAAGATTGATTGTAAAACATTTTTAGCAAAAGTCAAGTATTGAGTATTTGATTTATAAAAAGCTTGATTTTTAAAATTATTTATAACTATCTTAATATATTAAGTTAATTTTTTGAATGATAAAAAAATCTCAACAAAAAATCACAAAATTTCAAGAAACAGGAATGATTCTGAATAAAAGAAGAATGGAATTAGGTTTAACAATTTTAGAAATAGCAGATCATTTAATGATATCTGAAAAATCTGTTGGATATATTGAATCCGGCGCAATAAACATGCTTGAAAAAAACATATATTACCAAGGCGTAATAATGAATTATTGCAAAAAACTTGGTTTAAAAAGCGACAAAATACTTGAGTATATAGAGAAAGAAATAGAAGCAATAAACTCAGAAAATTCAAATAAAATATTCAAAATAGCCATTAAAAAAAATAAAATTCTATACACATCTTCATTAAAAATATTTTACACAACTGCAATCATAGCTATAATAATAATCTTTATTAATAGTTCAATAAAAAGCCAAAACAAAGAATCATACGTCGAGATTTTATCTAATATTTAATTTTTTTTATGACAAATGTAATTATTGCAAATATTCTAGCATTTTGTGTATTTTTTTCGATATTAATGTTTGTTTGCTTCGGTGGAATGGACCTTGGTGTTGGAATTTTAATGCCATTTATCAAAAAAAAAGACAGAGATATTGCCATTTCTTCTATACATCCATTCTGGGATGTCAACGAAACTTGGTTAATTATGGCTGCTGTTTTTTTAATTATGGGATTTACAGGATTGTATGGAATATTTATAAAAATATTTTATATTCCAGTGATATTATTACTAGGAGCAATAACAATTAGAGGTTGTGCATTGGAATTTTTTCACAAAAATGATGATCATAAAGGGGCTTGGTCTATGGCCTTGTCGGTATCGTCAATGGCTATGGTTCTAATATTTGGAGTATTTTCTGGAAATCTTTTAAATGGATTTGATTTTTCAATAGATTTAAACCAATTTAACGGTTCATTTTTTAGCTTATTTAACGCAATATCTCTGGTTACTGGAATTGCCATGGTTCTTGGTTTTTGTCTAATAGGCTCGATTTGGCTTGCATGTAAAACAGAGCACGATCTACTTTTGTGTGCAAAAAAAATGGCAAAAAGAATATCATATTTTTTGATTATTACATTACTTGTTGAGATAATTCTTCTGTTTTACAATCAAAATGCCGTAGAAATGATTCTGCAGTTTTCGATAAAATTACCGATAATAATATCCCTGTTTTTTGTTGGTTTTTTATCAATTTTTGCCTGTATTTATCTTTCAGGGAAAAATAGACCGTGTTTGGCTCTTGCATCATCTTTTGTTCTTGTTTTATCAGGATTATCAACGCTTTTAACGATAACTTATCCATTTATTTTACCACCAAAAATTGATATTTTTGAATCATTGAGATTTACATCCAGCGTACATCAATTTGAAACATTGGCGATTTTTATGTTTTTAATTTTGGTAATTTTCCTATTTTTCTTCTTTAAGCATTATATGGTTTTTCGAGGTAAAATTAAAACTCCACTAAAGTATTAATTTATTTTAAAGATTTTTTTAAAATCTCAAGAGTTTGAACTCCAAGGCATTCTATGAAATTTTCGCTTTCTTGAATTGTTGGAATTCGGATATAATTTATCGAATTATCAATTGCATGAATTTCATCTCTAATTTCAATATCAAGCTCAACCAATGTTTCTGAGTGTTCGCTTGTAAAGGATATTGGGAAAATAGCTATATTTTTACAACCGTTTTTAGATAAAGATTCTACAAATTCCGATGTACTTGGACCTATCCATTTTTTTGGACCAACCCTTGATTGATAGCATAGATTAGAAGTAATTTTCTGATATTTTTTTAATAATTCCGATATTATTAATTCGTATGTTTTTTCTGTTTGTTTTTGATATGGGTCGCCATTTTTAACGATTGATTCCGGCAATCCATGTGCTGAAAAAATTAAATGAAAATCCTGTATATTGAGATTTTTTTCTTTAAAAAACTTCTCAATAACACCGATGCAAGACCTTATGTAAATTGGATTTTCATGGTAATCAATTATTCTGCTTACATTTGAATTTAATAGATTTTTTTTCTCAAAAACATCACTCCATACATCAAAAAAACTCTCGGTCGTTGTTGTTGAGTATTGAGGGTAAAGCGGTAGTAATATTATTTCTTGTGGATCGAATTCTTTAATTTGCTTAATTATATCTGATAAAAATGGCTCAGAATGTCGCATTGCAAAGAAAACTCGCCAATTTATCGATTTTTCACCAATGATAGAGGAGGTATTTTGTAAATATTTTTGTAATTTTATCGCTTGATTTGTTGTATTCTGAACAATTGGAGACCCACCGCCAATTAAGCTATATATATGTTTAGCTTTATTTTTCCTCAATTTTGATATAAGTTTTGCAATAAAAAACCTCGGAATTATTGACACCGGTATGATTCTTTTATCAAAAAATAAATCAAACAAAAATCTCTCTACATCGTCTTGGTTTTTTGGACCACCAAGATTAAATAATATAACGCAGGATTTTATATTTTGCTCAAAAGGATTTTTTATCATAGAAAGAAATAGATTTTTATTTTTCTTGATATAGTAAATGATAATTATTGAAATGCAATGAAAAAAATTATAATATTTTCAAATATTATCATATTAAGTTCCTGCATTGTGGTTCAAAAAAGTGATGTAACAGTTGCGAATATGGCAAATAATACAGCATATAAAAAGAAATTTAATCAATCACGAGCATTTTTGCCAATAAAAAATATCTCATATTTTGAAAACGATGATAAAGATAAAATGTCACAATTGACTGCAAAAGAGAGTAGGGAGTTCTATAATAATAATATTCAAAAAATGTCTACAATTATGGAATCTGTGGTTGACGATATTGATGGTCAGGTTGAAAATCAATTTCAAGATGTAACGTATGTATATGATAAAAAAGATAGAGAATATAAGTTAGATGAATCTTATTTTGACAATCATGAAAATATTTCGTCAAATAATCTGTCAAGTAGATACAATATTAATGAAAGAATGGGGTATAAAACAAACATACCAATTAAAAATGCGTACGAAATTTTTAAAATGAAACAAAGTGGATATAAGCCAAATCAAGCCTATTTTGATGGCATGAAAAGCCCAAAGGAGGAGAAAAGAACTGTTGAATATTATTATGAATTTGATGCGCCATATAAAAAATCATCGGAAGATGAAATATTAATGATGTCGGGAAATTAAAAATATCTTATAAAAATATGAACATGGAAGTTTTAAAGCAAAGATTTGGGTTGAGTTATGATGAAAATAGAAATCTTAAAATAGATAATTTTGATTTAAGTAATGTAGATTATTCAAATGTATCATATATTTATTCAGAGTCAACTTTGGAACAATCTTTTTTTGAATATCAGAAAGCTTTTGAGAAATTCAACTTTAAAGATTTTCTTATATGTCAATCTATCAAGGCAAACATGAATCATGGGCTGATTAATGTCTTAGCAAAACATGGAATTGGTGCCGACACAACATCAATTGGTGAGCTTAAGGTTGCCATTAAAGCTGGAATAAATCCAAGTAAAATAGTCTATTCTGGGGTTGGAAAACAAAGTCATGAAATAGAATTTGCGCTTGAAAATGATATTTTACAATTCAATGTTGAGTCAATTCCTGAATTTTTAAATATTAAAAACATAGCGGAAAAAATGCAAAAAATTGCAAGAGTTTCAATAAGAGTTAACCTTGATATAGATTCAAAAACAAATGCAAAAATTGCAACTGGAAAAGCTGACACGAAGTTTGGAGTAGATAAAAATGGTGTTCATGAAATAATGTCTGCAGCGATGGAGAGTAAAAATATTGATTTTTGCGGTCTTTCTATCCACATAGGATCTCAGATTAACGATTTAACAAATTTTACTGAAGCATTTGTTAAATTAAAAAATCTAGTAAGTGAAATTGAAACTGGTTTTAATATAAAAATAAAGCACCTTGATCTTGGTGGAGGTCTTGGAATATCATACGATATATTCAAATTAAGTACATCAAAAATAGATTATGTATCAATAATAAAAGATATATTTGGACATTTTAGTGGTAAAATAATAATCGAGCCCGGCAGAAGTCTTGTTGCCGATTGTGGATTTTTGGCGGCAAAAGTAATTTACATAAAAGATAATCATGGAAAGAAATTTGCAATTCTAAACGCTGGGATGAATAATTTGGTTCGTCCGGCAATGTACGGCGCAAGACATGAAATTATACCCTTAAAACTAAAAGATTGCAATGAGGAAATTTATGATTTCGTTGGTCCAATATGCGAGACAAGCGATGTTTTTGAAGAGGGTAAAAGATTTCAAAAATTAGAAGCTGGGGATGTTATGTTTTTTAGCTGCGCCGGAGCTTATGGCTTTTCAATGTCAAGTTTCTACAATGCAAAACCAATTGCTGAGGAACTTATTATTAGAAAGAATGGTAAAATTGAATCAATAGGATCGCAAATTGATTTTTTCGATTTAGGTAGATAGGGATTTATTTTTTTTAGATCTAATTTGAAATATTAGAGCTATCGATATTGATAATATCATAAATATCACGCTTAATATTGCAGGGAAAAGTACAATTTTTTCTAACATTAGCTTGAAGGAAACGAAGAATAGCATTGATGCTATTGCATACTTCATGTATTCAAATTTTGATATTACCTCGCTGACTATTCTGAAAATTGAATTTAAGCCGAGCAGGGTAAGAATATTTGCCCACATTATAAAGTTTATGTTTTTTGAAAAAGATATTGCAACCGGTATTGAATCAATCGCAAAAATTATATCCACAATACCTATTACTATGACCGCAGATATGAAATTTTTGTTTTTAAAACGCTTAAAAAGCATTGAAACTTTTTCAATAATGCTGCGGACTATACCGCTTGATCCTTTTTCTTTGCCTTTTAGCATATCAAATGCGCTAAAGAAAAGCAGAACTCCAAAAGCCTCTATGACGAATGGAAGGTGGATAAATTTAGACCCCAAAAGTATTACGGCAACCCTTGTAATAATTGCTATCACTATGCCGAGTTTTAAAGCATTATCCTGTTTTTCTTTTGAAAATTTAAAACTTGATAGAATTAGAAAGAATATAGCAACATGATCTATGCTTAATATGAATTCCAGAAAATACATTCCGGAAAAAGAAATCATTTCATCTTTTGAAAAGAAGCTTAAAATTACACCATGAAAAGCCAATACTGTAGCCGAATATGATAGAAAAATAGTTTTTGGGAATTTTTTACCAAAAAGCCAGTCAGCTACAAAAGTTAAAATAGATAAAAATAGAAATAAGCAATGCATTTAGATTTTTTAAATTTGTTTTATAATAATCGCTAAATATGTTTGGCTAAAAAAAAATATAAGTCAATGTTTTTTTAATTTGACAACAAAAAACTTTACTCCATTTACAATATAGAATTTATATATATTTATGAAAATAGCAACATGGAATGTAAATTCGATAAGGTCAAGAATGCAAAGCGTAATACCTTGGATTAAAGAAAATAAAGTCGACATACTATTGTTGCAAGAAATAAAGTGTCAAGATGAGCAATTTCCAACTTTGGAATTTGACGACCTAGGCTATAATTATGAAATTTTTGGTCAAAAAGCTCTTAACGGAGTTGCTATTTTATCAAAATATCCGATAATAAAATCACACAAAGAATTGCCATTATATGGCTTTAATGATATTTATATGGAATCGAGATTTATAGAAGTTGAAATTGAGGTAAATAATAAAACAATTCGACTATTTAGTATATATTTTCCAAATGGAAACCCTCAAGCGAGTTGGACAGGAGAGCATTTGGAGTCTCCACGGTTTTTTTATAAACTAGATTTTTATGATAGAGTTTTGCAATATTTGGAGGAAAGTGTAGCAAAAAATCCAGATGATATTTTTATAGTAGGCGGTGATTACAACGTAATGCACAAAGACATCGATGTTCACAAGCCTGAAATATGGAAAAATGAAATCGCTTTTACAGAAATAGAAAGATCAAAACTTGATAGACTTGAAAAATTAGGATTTGTTGATTCTTTTAGAGAGAAAAATCAACTGTCAAAAGAGTTTTCTTGGTGGAATTATAGATTTGGAGGTTTCCAAAAAAATCATGGACTAAGAATAGACTATATTTTTATCAATAAATCAAGCCAAGATATTATAAATAAAGCATATATAGACAACAGCACAAGGTCGTATGAAAAGCCATCAGACCATGTTCCGTGTGTAGTTGAAATGGAAATTTAAATCTATTTATATGGTCGAAATATCAAATTAATCTTGACAATTATATTTAAGATGCTTTTTTAAGAAAAACATCGTTTTTTACTTATTTTATGAACTTTCAATCGATCAATAAACTTGATATTCTAAAGGCACAAGGATCTTTTATAAGAGATGTTGCTTGTAAAAAATTTGCTTATAAATTTACTCCAAATCCAACGGAATTTATCGCAAAAATTGAGCAAAAAAGAGCTGAAAAATTAGCTAATTCCAATGTATTAAATTTTATAGCAAATAATATATTGAGTATAAGAAAAAACAAAGAAAAAGAGCTCAATAAGAAAGAAGCAGATGCTATACAAAAAATAAAAAATCTTATATCAAAACAAAAGACCTCATTATCATCGTTTGAACTAGAGTTAAATCAAATGTCAAAATGGTTAAAATCTTTTAATTATATTTCTAAAATCAATTTTGATAAAAAAATTGAGAATTGCAATAGACTTGAAATTAAACAATTAAAAAACAACATACACAATGCAGAAAAAAACATAAAATCAGCTGGTTTTTTATTGGATTTAAATAATATAAATTTAGCTGTTAAATCCATCAAAATAGAAATTGAAGAGATTAACAATCAAGTTAAAATATCTAAAATAAATGATGAAATTTTGACAATTAAATCAAAATGTTGTTATTTAATTGAACTTGCCAAAAAACTTGAAGAAAGATATAATTTTATTGTTATTATTTTTGATAATATTAACAATAAAATTGAAAATAAAACAAAGGAAATTGATGTTAAATATAAGAAAAGAGAAATTTTTACTTTTGTTAATAATAAAGATAATTATTTTACAAAAATATCCAGAGGGCTAAAAAATTTACTCGAGGAAAAAGAAAATAGAATAATGAGATTTGCTTGCGCTTAAATCTAAGCTTCATTTGCATCGGATTTAATTTTTTCTATCTTCAGTATTGCATCGGATATAAATTTTTTGCAATCCAAAACTATTTTTGAACCTTCTTCAAATAGACCGATTGAATCGGATATTTCCGTGTCGTTATCAGAAAGTTTGTTTGATATTTCCGATAATCTCAAAAATGCTTGTTCGAAATTGAATTTTTTCATAATTTTAACTAAATATTAATTTCATTTACTATTGATTTTATAAGATATTCAGCATCTTCTTCTGTGTGCAAAGGAGAGCATGTAATTCTCATTCTTTCTTGACCGATTGGTACCGTGGGATAGTTTATTTGTTGAAGATAAATACTGTATTTATCTTGCATTTTTTGAGAGAAATTATTGCAATTTTCTGCACCTCGAATCATTAGCGGTATTATGTGAGTATTTAGATCTTTATTATCAATAAATTCTACTCCTTTTTCTAAAAATTGAGATTTGATAAAATCTACAATTCGCCAATGTTTTGTTCTTAAAATATTACCTTCAGAACCTCCCACAACCCTTACAGACTCTGATATTGCCGCGCATATAGCTGGAGGTAGTGAAGTTGTAAAGATGAATGCAGAACCATTCAATCTAATTGCATCACATATTTCTTTTGATGAACATATATAGCCACCAATTACACCAAAAGATTTTCCAAAAGTTCCCTGTATTATATCTATTTTATGCGAAATATTGAATAAATTTGAGATTCCACGACCATTTTTACCATACATGCCAACCGAATGAACCTCATCTATATAGGTTAGCGCGTTGTATTTTTTGGCAATTTTTTCTATTTCCAAAATGTTTGGCGTTGATCCATCCATCGAATAAACAGCTTCGAATATTATAATTTTTGGCGTATTTTCTGGATATTTTTGAATTTTTAACTCTAAATCATTGATATTATTGTGTTCAAAAATTTCATATTTGGCTCTATTTTGTTTGATACCAGATATAATTGATGCATGATTTTTTTGATCTGAAAAAACAATAATTTCCGGAATTATTTTTACAATTGCCGATATTGATGCAAGGTTTGAAACATACCCTGATGTGAATACCAATGCCGATTCTTTGCTATGAAATTCAGCTATTTCTTTTTCCAAATTATTTATTTCTTCGGTTGTTCCCGAGATATTTCTTGTTCCGCCACTGCCGACTCCATTTTTTGTTGCAGATGATATAAATTTATCAATAACAGATTCATTTTTACTCATCCCAAGGTAGTCATTACTGCACCATATTTTGACAAATTTTTTATCAATTTTTACGCTTGGATATGTCGATATATCCTTGTCAACAACTCTAAAATTTCGATATCTTTTTTCTTTTTTAATATTTTCTATATTTTGAGTAAAAAGATCTTGATAATTCATAAAATTTATTATCTAAATTAAACTATAATTATATTAAATATTTTATTTTGCAAGATGAAAATAAATCTTTTCTTAGAATCACATGAATTGGACTGCATTATCGTTCCATCTGGTGATGAATTTTTAAGTGAATATTGCTACAATTCTTTGTTGTATTTATTAACCGGATTTTCAGGGTCAAATGGCATAGGTATATTGACAAAAAATACAAATATTTTTTTAACAGATTCAAGGTATTTAATTCAAGCAAAAAATGAATTAAAATCAGACAAATGGGAGATAAAAAATCTACAAAATAATAGTATATTTACAGAAATAATTAAATACGATAAAATAGGAATAATTGGAGATTATATCTCACATGAAATGTATGAAAAAATCTGCAAAATAAAACCAATAAAATTAATAAATTCTTCAGAAATATTTACACAATTTAATTTGCAAAAAAATACAGAAAAAAATACAGTAATTAACTTTGAAAAATACCAAGAAAAATCGCATATAGAAAAAATAAAAAATATCAATTTATTTACAAATAATCGACCTTTAATAATCACCGATTCATCGAGTATTTGTTGGTTATTAAATATCAGAGGATTTGATGTAAAATATTCTCTATTATTAAATTGTTTTGCTATATTAATTAAAGAAAAAATATATCTATTTTCTAATGCTATTTTTGAAAAAGAAAACGTAGAATTTTTACCATTTTATGAGTTTGAAAACTTCATAAAAAATATTAAAGAAATAAATGTTGATAAGTCCGAAATAAACGCTGATTTATATAAAAAAATCTCAGAAAAATGTACAATATTTTCTATTAAAAATCCAATAAAAAATATTAAAATTATTAAAAATAATTTAGAGATAAATGCTTTTAAAAAATGCCATGAAATTGATGCAATTTCGGTAAATAATTTAATTGATTTTATTAAAGAAAAAACTGAATTAATTACAGAGTTTAATATCAAGGAAAAAGCACTTGAATTACGCAAAAATAATAGTGAATTTATATCCGAAAGTTTTGATACAATATCAGGGTTTAATGAAAATTCCGCAATAGTGCATTATTCAGCAAAAAAAGAGACGGCAAAAATCATAGAAAATGATGGTATTTTACTCATAGATTCTGGAGGACATTATTTCTCAGGAACGACAGATATAACGAGAACAATTGCTGTAGGAAATCCTGAGGCAAAATTTCCGGAAATTAAAAAACATTATACCATTGTACTAAAATCCTTAATAATGTTGTCGAATTTGCATTTCCCAATTAGAACAAACGGAGTTCAGCTTGACGGAATAGCACGATATAATTTATGGCAAAATGGATTAGATTTTGGCCACGGAACCGGTCATGGCGTTGGATTTGCGTTGTCTGTGCATGAAGGTCCATGCGGAATATCAAAATCTCGCTCATCCTATGAAACCGAAATTCAAGAAGGCATGATTTTATCAATCGAACCGGGAGTTTATTTTGATGGAAAATATGGGATTAGATTGGAAAATTTGGCCTTGGTAAAAAAATCTACAAAATTTGCAAATTTTTTTGAATTTGAAACACTAACGAAAGCTAAATTTGATAGATCTTTAGTGGATTTTTCGTTAATTTCAGAAGAAGAATTAAAAAATATTGATTTTTAAAAACTACACAACATCGATAAAAAAATAGAATAACAAAATGAAAAACTTCGATGTCATAGTTATAGGAGCTGGTCATGCTGGACTTGAGGCTGCAACTGCATCGGCACGCATTGGAGCAAAAACAGCTTTAATAAGTTCATCAATCGAAAATATAGGAGAATTATCTTGCAATCCTGCGATTGGCGGAATAGGAAAGGGTACGATTGTTAGGGAAATTGATGCTCTTGGTGGCGTAATGGGAATATTGGCAGATCAGTCAAGCATACACACAAAAATGCTCAACGAAAGCAAGGGTCCTGCGGTTTGGGGGTTAAGAGCTCAGATTGACAGAAAGTTATACAAAAAAGCTGCACAAAATTTAATTTTAAACTATAAAAATCTAGAATTTATCGAAGGAATGGTATCTGGTATGAATATCGAAAATGGTAAATTTCAATACGTAGTAGTCGGTCAAGAAAAAATATTCGCAAAATCACTAGTAATAACTACCGGAACATTTTTAAATGGTTTGATTTATCGTGGATTAGAGAGAATAAATCAAGGCAGAATAGATGAAAAACCAAGCAACGATCTTGGTGATTGTTTAAAAAATCTTGGGTTTAAAATGGGTCGCTTAAAAACCGGAACTCCACCAAGAATATATACCGATTCAATAGATTTTAGTAATTTAGAAAAACAGTACGGAGATACTCCACCAAGACCATTTTCATATTTAACGGATAAATTAACTAACAAGCAAATTGAGTGCCATATTACATATACGAACAATAATGGTCATGATATATTGAGAAATTCAAAGAGTGTATCGCCGATTTTAAGTGGCGATTTGGCATCTAGAGGTCCTAGATATTGCCCTTCAATTGAAGATAAAATTCGCAGATTTCCCGAAAAAGACAGGCATCAGATATTCCTAGAGCCAGAGGGCTTGGATAGCGATTTAATATATCCAAATGGAATGTCGACATCAATGCCGCCGGAAGTACAGGAAGCTTTTTTTAAATCAATTTCAGGTCTTGAAAATTGTAAAATTGCACAATATGGATATGCAATAGAGTATGATTTTATAGACTCAACAACGCTTGATGATACGTTACAACTCAAAGGTTTATCTAGTCTTTATTTTGCTGGACAAATCAATGGAACAACTGGATACGAAGAAGCTGCCGGTCAGGGTTTGGTGGCAGGGGTTAATGCAGCATTAAATGCGATAGACAAAAATCAAGAATTTACTCTACATAGGGAGAATTCTTTTATCGGTGTCATGATAGACGATTTAACTCAAATTGGAGTTGGCGGAGAGCCTTATAGAATGTTCACTTCAAGAGCAGAAAATAGACTATTAATTAGGCACGACAACGCAGATATTAGATTAGGAGAAATTGCTAAAAAATTTGGTCTATTGTCTACTGAAAGAGAGATGAAGTTATCTGAAAAAATTAACGAAATTAATAACGCAAAAAATATTTTATCAGAAGAATATTATACGCCAAATAATTTGTTAAATTTTGATATCAAAATTGCCCAAGATGGAGTTAAAAGAACAGCATTGGAGCTTCTTCGCAACAGACATGTTGACGTAAAAGATATATCGAAATTATCCCATAAATTTCAAAATTTATCTGAAGAAATTAAGGAGGTTATAAACATAGAGTCAAAATACCATTTTTACATAGCCAGACAGCTCGAGGAAAATCTATCAATATTTGCAAACAGAGAAATGAAAATACCTGAAGATTTTTCTTACAAACACATCAAATCTTTATCCGCCGAAATAATAGAAAAATTGGATAATAAAAAACCAAAAAACATACTTCAAGCAATGAAAATTCCAGGAATTACGCCATCGGCAATTGGATCAATAATAATTAAATTAAAAAACAATGACCGATAGCCTTACGCATGATGAAATTTTAAATTCAAAACTTATTGGCGCTATCGATCAATATAAGCTTATTAAAAAAGCTCACGAAAATAAAATAATTTTATTTCAAATAGGTGCATTTTATGAAGTATTTGGTGAAGATTCCTTGATATGCTCAAAGATTTTAGGGATTAAACAAACATCAAAAAAATACAAAAATGACTTAATCCCAATGTGTGGATTTTCTACAAAAGTTAAGAATGAATATATAAAAAAACTCCTCAGTTCAGGTAAAAGTATTGTTTTAATAGAGGAAAAAAAGAAAACAGAAATCGATGCAGAAAAAACTAATATCAAAAGATTTGTATCAGACATACTAACGCCATCGACCTGTCATATTAATCAAAATTATTCATATTCAAATGAAAATTCATATATAGCATCAATTTTTCCATTTGGTAAAAATATCGTTATACTTTTTTTTGATATTTCAACATCTGAAGCATTTTTTGAGTACACGAAATACCATCAAGACAGTATTTTAAAAAAATTGGCAATATATAATTGTAAAGAGGTTGTTTATAGCGATAATTTATCTTTTGATATCAATTTTTTTCATTTAACATCAACGAAAATAGAAAAAAATCATATAATATACGATTATGAAGCCGAAGAATCTATGATAAACGGTTTTAACAATTTATTAACAGAAGAAAAGCATGCATTTTACATTATTTTTGAATATTTAAAAAGACTCAATAAATCATTTCAATTTTCAATCACCGAAATAATCAAAAGATATGATGGCAATAAAATATACATGCCACTTTCAACGATTTCTTCTCTGAATATAATAGATGTAAATAATTCTAATCCAGGGAATGAGTTTTCATTATTTGGAGTTCTAAATAATACAAAAACAGAACTTGGATCGAGATTTTTAAAAGCAATGCTTGTATATCCGATAAATATCGAAATCGAATTAAGACACAAGACAATAGAATATTTTTTACAAAATGAAGAATTTTTGCTAAATATAACATCATCAATTTCAGGAATAAATTGCGATATTGAGAGATCTTTTTTCAGAATATTAAATCAATCAGAAAACATAGATATGATAAATTTATTTTTTGAAAATTTAAAATCTATATGTGAGATAAATATAAATTTTATCGATCAAAATATCTACAATATACCATCGAAAATTAAACTCGCAAATAGCAATGTAAAAAAATACTTTTTGTTCAATTCTTTAAGCGATCTTGATGCGGTAAAAAATAAGAAACTAATAATCAAAATAGCAGCTTCATGCGTAAAAGATTTTGCAAAAGATATATTAATTATAGCAAAGTTTTTTGGCTTTTTGGATGCAATATCATCATGTGCATTTTTGTTTAAAAAGCTAGATTGGAAAAAACCTGAAATTGACTATAGAAATAAAATAGAAATAAAAGAATCATATCATGCAATACTTCATGCGAAAGAGTTCTTTAAGGTTAATCATAAGCTTGTTGCGAATGATTTTTCAGTTAGCGGAGATGGAATAAAAAGACTTGTTATTACAGGTGCCAATATGTCCGGAAAAAGTCTTTATTTAAGGCAAATTGGAATATGCGTTTTACTCTCTCAAATTGGATTTTATGTGCCATGCGAATATATGAAAATCGGAAAAGTAGACGCAATTTTAACAAGAATAGGCTATGGTGATGATTTATCTCTTGGAAAATCAACGTTTTATATCGAAATGGAAGATATAGCTGAAATGACGCACACATCAAGCTCAAGATCACTATGCCTTATAGATGAAATAGGCCGTGGAACATCCTTTGAAGAAGGGCTCGAAATATCAAAAAGAATTCTAAAATATCTAAAGAATTTCAACAATGCCTACATAGTTTGCACAACTCATGTTCACGAACTTGCTGAATTTGCGGAACAAAATCTTGGATTTTGCAACAAACATCTTGAAGCTTTTGAGCAAGATGGTGATTTATTTTTTACACACAAGGTTAAAAATGGCATATCAAAAAAGTCATTTGTGAAAAATGTTGCAAAACAAGTAAACATGCCAAAAGATTTCTTTGATTAAATTGCTAAAAAATTAATTGGTAAAAGTAGTAAATAGATGCAGAATAAAGTATAAATATCAACATACGATTTAGATTGACAACATTACTTTTATTGAGAAATTTAATACCAAAATTAGTCCCAATAATTCCAGCCATTGTCATCAAAATTACAAGGTCAATGTAAAAATGTTTTTGCGATAAAAATATTATCATAGCAACGGCATTTCCAAATAAATCAACATGCCTAGCCAAAATACTTCCGCTCTTGTGGGTGTAGGATCTAAATGCCGATGCAGCTAAAATTATTAGCGTTGTTGAGCCGGGCCCCAAAAGTCCTATGTAAAAAAATATAACAGTTAATACGATATAGAAAAATTGTTTTTTTGTTATTTTTGCTAATTGCCTGCTTTGATTCTTGTAAAAAGTCTTATAAACAGCAATAGTGAGCATGAAAAATGGCATCAATATTGACAATATTTGATTTGTGTATTTTGTTCCAACGACTGATCCAAGATAAATTGCTGGTATCCATAGAAAAATACCAATTGGAAGGCAAAACTTTAAAAATTTATAAGTTATCATCGTTTTTTCTTTGTTATATTTTGCAATTGCATAACCAGCATTAGTTATTGAAAAAAATTTCAAAGATCCAAGTAAATTTTGGTTTGCCGGAAGACCTGCAAGATTTGCAAACATCAAATAAATAAATCCATCGCTTCCAACAACAGAACCAATAAAAGCGGCAAAAATGCCACCAAGAAACAATATCGCTAAGTGATATATGTCTAGAGAATGCAGTATGAGAAAATGTTCCATATTTTTAGGTATTTTTTACTTTTTTATCTAAAGATGATGATCTGGAAACTTTCTTTGTATCATTTTCATCTAGCATTTTTGATATTGCTATTTTTCTAAGCTTGACATTGTTTTTCATATTATTTTTTACTTTTTCTTTTATTTCTTTTATTTTCATTTTTTAAGAAATTTTTTAAACAAGAAATAGAAATTAAATAATTGTCAAATTTTACTTGCATTTTATTCAATATTTTTTATATGATAATTAGGCTTTTGAATATCAATGAATCAAACAAAATCTGTTCATTTCAAGGGAGTTAGTGGAATGATAGAGGGTAAATTGCATGATGTAACATCACAAGACCCTAATGCGCCAACTGCTTTAGTTTTGCATCCAGATCCATTACATGGAGGAAGCATGAATAACAAGGTTTCATATACTATTTTCAAGGCTTTTAGAGATTGTGGATTTAATGTATTAAGAATAAATTTTCGTGGAGTTGGAAACTCTCAAGGCAGTTTAAAGGATTTTGAGCAAAATGCAGAAAAGTCAGGAGTTGGTGATGCGAGCGCGGCAATGAATTGGTTAAAAAAAGAATTCCCGTCAACCTCTCACTATGTTATCGGTGGTTTTTCTTTTGGTTCTTGGATTGGAATGCATACCGTTATGAGAAGACCTGAGGTTGAATTTTTCATTTCAGTTGCCCCACCTTGTACAACCAGAAGTTTTAGCTTTCTTGACCCATGTCCGGTATCAGGACTTTTTGTTCATCCTGCTGCTGATGAAATAGCGAAACTTGAGGATTTCATAAAAATGACAAAAGAAACAAACTTTGGAACAGCCAATGTCGACTGTGACATAATTCAAGATGCAACGCACTTTTTCGACAATGTAAAAAATCCATCCAGTAGCCATTTGGATGAATTGTATGAAAAAATGGTCGCATATATAAACATAAAACTTGCCACGAGAATAGAGAAGCCAATCAGAAAAAAACGCAGAAGAAGAAAAAAGAAAGATGAGGATTTTGATGATTAGAGATGATAAAATCATTTTTAGGAATCGATCCAATAATCGATAAAACGGTATTTATAGCCCAAAATGTAAATATAATAGGAGATGTATATATTGAAGAAAAATCAAGCATTTGGTACCAATCTGTTCTAAGGGGTGATGTTGCAAAAATTAAAATAGGAAAAAATACCAATATCCAAGATATGACGGTAATTCACGGAACCAGACCAAACCACATTGCAAATAAAACAGGAGATCTTGGCGGTCCGATAAACATAGGAGATAATGTAACTGTTGGACACAGCTGTATTCTTCATGCGTGTACTGTAAAAAATAACTCGTTTATTGGCATGCAATCATTATTAATGGATCTTTCGGTTGTAAATGAAAACGCAATGCTAGCAGCTGGTAGCCTCCTTCCGCCAGCAAAAATAATTCCAAGTGGTGAGTTATGGGGTGGCAGACCGGCAAAATTCATGAGAAAGTTGACAAATGAAGAAATAGCTTTTATTCAAATATCCGCCGATAATTACAGTCTTTTAGCAATGCAATACATCTAGTGATTATAAAAAACTTGCATTTTATGATAAATGTTTGATCCTTATGGAAAGAAAATAAGAATATGAAAAACTTTCAAGATATAAGAAATACATTTACAAATTATTTCGCAAACAAGGATCACGGGATTATAAAATCATCATCATTAATACCTGAAAATGATCCGAGCTTAATGTTCGTTAATAGTGGAATGGTTCAATTTAAAGATATTTTTCTGGGATTAAAAAAATCAGAATTTAACAACGCAACGACAATACAAAAATCATTAAGAGCCGGAGGGAAGCACAATGATCTCGACAATGTCGGATACACAACAAGACATCACACATTTTTCGAAATGCTTGGAAATTTCTCTTTTGGCGGATACTTTAAAGAACAAGCAATTAAACATGCTTGGGATTTTTTAACAAAAGAAATATCAATAAATCCTGATAAATTATACATTACAGTTTATCACACAGACCAAGAAGCGTTTGATATATGGAAAAAACTTACTGGATTTTCAGAGTCAAAAATCATCAAAATATCAACAAATGATAACTTTTGGCAAATGGCAGAAACCGGCCCTTGTGGACCTTGTTCTGAGATTTATTATGACTATGGAGATTCTGTAAAAGGTGGATTGCCTGGCTCGGCAGATCAAGATGGAGATAGATTTTGCGAGATATGGAATCTTGTTTTTATGCAATATGAAAGATTGAAAAATGGTGAATTGGTTGAATTAAAGCAAAAATGCGTTGATACGGGGATGGGTCTTGAAAGATTGGTGTCTGTTTTGGAGGGCAAAACTGACAATTTTCAAACATCTTTATTTTCAAGCTTAATTCAAAAATCTGAAGAAATTTTTAGCGCAAAAGATCAAAAATTCAACATAAATCATAGAATAATAGCTGATCATATTAGATCGGCATCTTTTTTAATATCAGAGGGGTTAACACCGTCAAATGAGAGTAGGGGGTATGTTTTAAGGAGAATAATGAGGCGAGCAATGAGGTATGCTAATGAAATGTCGCCAAATAAAGCATTGTTATCAAATTTAACCGATAGATTAAATGAATTAATGTCAGAACAATATCCTGAAATATCACAAAATATAGATACAATAAAACAAACTATAAAAGCAGAAGAGGAGTCTTTTAAAGAGAATTTATCACGAGGAATTGGATTAATTTGTAAAGAATTCGGAATCAATAATACATCAGAAATAAATAGCACTCACAGTCTTTCAGGATCGGCTGCATTTAAACTTTACGATACATATGGCTTTCCAATTGACATGAGTTCAGATATAATGAGAAGATCTGGCGGATCAATTGATGTTGATGGCTTTGATATGGAAATGCAGGAGCAAAAAAATCGATCAAAAAAGAGTTGGAAGGGTGCCGAAGGTTTTCAAAACGAGCAAATTTTTAAAATTGATAACATAAAGCAAAATGTTGATTTTAATCAAAATGAATCTCAATCAAAAATATTGAAAATAATAAAAAATTACGAATTTAGCGATAATGCAAATGAGTTAGCTACAGATAAAATCTGGATTTTATTCGATAATTTATGTCTATACCCAGAAGGCGGAGGACAAGAATCAGATCACGGATATGGATTTAAAGATAATGAAAAAATTCTAGAAATTATAGATGTACAAAAAAAATCAGGGCTAGTGTTCTGCAAAATTTCTAATCAGAAAAATATTTCAGTTGGAGATATTTTAGTCTTAAAACCAGACAACATAAGGAGAAGAAAATTAAAAAATGGACACACAGCAACGCATTTACTTCAATCGGCTTTGAAAAAAATAGTCAATTCCGATGCAAAACAAATGGGATCAAAAATTTATCCAGATTACCTAAGATTCGATTTTAATTCAAGCAAAAATTTATCATCGGATGAAATAAAAAGCGTAGAAAATTATGTAAATAATATTATAATATCGGACATCAATGTTTGTGCGACTGAAGATCAAAAAAAAGAGGATGCGATTCAGCTTGGAGCGGTTGCGAATTTTGGCGATAAGTATGAAGATCTGGTAAGAATTGTAAAAATTCAAGACCAATCAATGGAATTGTGTGGCGGAATGCATGCGTCAAAAACATCGGAAATTGAAGGTTTTAAAATATTAAAATCGTATGGAATATCATCCGGAGTTTATAGGATTGAAGCGATAACAGGTGAAACAGAAAACCATTCAAAAATCGCAGAAATTTCAAAAATTTTAGACTGTGAGACGACCGAAATTAATGCCAAAATTATCCAATTAATTGAAAAAAATAAACTACTGGAAAAAAATAATCAAGAGTTGATAATCAAGCATCTATCAATAAATCCGGAAAATATTGTCAATAAAAATGGATTTGATGTATATTTACTGTATCATGAAAATCAAGATTCAAAATTTGCAAAAGATGTATCATTAAATTGCGGAAATAGAATCGATGATAAATCATGTTTAATAACAGTGTTTAATAACTTAAACAGCTCATCAATCAGCATTTTTTCGAAATCATCCGAAATTTCTGCAATTAACATTTTACATAATATTACGCAATCTATAGCCCAAATAAAATCTGGAGGAGGAAACCAAAAATTCGCAATGAGTGGACTGAAAACATTAATCGCAAGGGATGATTTAATTGAAATAGTCAAAAAAATTTTATAAAAAATGATTGATAAATTTGAGACCTACATAACGATAGAAGATTTCAAGGAAAATATAAAATCTAAAAAAAATATATCCACAGAACAAGAAACACTAATATTAAAAGCATTGGAATTCGCAAAAAATAAGCACTATGGACAAAAAAGAAAAACAGGTCATGAGTATTATTTACACCCACTAGCGGTGGCTAATATTATACTAAAATTAAATTTTGACACCGATAGCATAATAGGTGCAATATTGCACGATACAGTAGAAGATACAGACGCGACTCTTGAGGTTATTGCCAAAGAATTCGGAGAAAATGTTGCAACAATAGTCGATGGAGTAACAAAATTAAATGAGATAAAATACAAAACAAAAGAGGTACAGCAAATGGAAAATTTGCGAAAATTATTCATCGCAATGTCAAAAGATGTTCGTGTTCTGATTATAAAAATTTGCGACAGATTGCACAACATCATGACAATGAATGGTATAAAAAGTTATAAAAAAAGAAGATCAAAGGCAATGGAAACTCTTGAAATATACGCTCCATTGGCCGAAAGAATAGGTTTATACGCTGTAAAAAATCTTCTCGAAGACATGTCCTTCGATATAATAAATCCAGAAGGAAGACAGGTTGTATTAAATAAATTGGATGAAATAAAGCAATTCTCTGGCGGCCAAGAAACAATTTACCTAGAGGAAATTAAGTCAATCTTTACAGCAAAAAATATATCAACCGACGTATCGTTCAGATACAAAGAGCCTTACTCTATATGGAAAAAGATGCAAAATAAAGGAGTATCTTTTGCAAAAATTTTTGACATTATTGGATATAGAATTATAGTTGAAAATCAAGAAAATTGCTATCTTGCATTAAATGAAGTGCATAAAAAATTCAAATTTATACAAAACTCTTTCATGGATTATATAAGCAATCCCAAAGATAATGGATACAAATCAATTCATACATCAGTGGTAACTGATAACGGAGTTGTAATGGAATTTCAAATCAGAACAAAGGAAATGGATTTTAACGCAGAATATGGATTTGCAGCTCACTGGATTTACAAAGATAAAATCTTGCCAAATCAGCAATTTGATGTATATGAATTAAAATGGATGAATCGTATAGTTGAAATTTTAAACTCAGAATATCCTGCAGCGGATATTATGGAATACGCAAAATTAGAGCTAAATAGTAATTTAATTTTCGTATTTACAAAAAAAGGAGATGTTGTTAGTATGCCTCAAGGATCTACAATATTAGACTTTGCATTCCTCCTAAATGAAAATATTGGATCACATTTTTATTACGCTCAAATTGAAAATGTTCAACTTTATAGCCCACAACATAGATTGAAAAATGGAGATAAAGTTGAAATATTTACATCAAAACATTCCGCTGTATCCAGAGATTGGATTAATTTTGTAAAAACCCCAGATGCCAAACTTGCAATTCTAAAAATATTAAACAATCAACAAGAGCAGGGAGCTATTCAAAAGGGCTTGGAAATGCTGCAAAAAGCTTTCAATTTAAGAGGTATAAAATTAACCAATGAAATTCTTGATATATGTCTAAAAAAATCAAAAGAAAGTACAATGGAAGATTTTTACAGAAAAATTCATAATTCAAAAATAAACCCAATTACCATTATAAATGAGATTTTTAGCAATAATTATAAAGACATCAATAATGCAACAAAAAAGAAATATCAACAATTTAATAGAATAGAAAAGCAAGCAGTTTTTATAAATGAGATTCCAAATTTCCGATGCTTTTTATCTAGCTGCTGTTCATCCCAAAATAATGTAAATCTTCTAAATCTTGATAAACAAGGATACATACTTAGTTATTCGGAATCAGGAGCTTTTTTGCATAAAAAAGACTGTAAAATATTTAAAAAAAATGCAATAATAAATACCAGTATATTTGAAGTGTCAATAAAATCAAAAGAATCAAATTTATCAAAAAAAATAATGTTTAATCTATATATAGGGGAAAAGCTTGAAAATGAAGAATATACAAAAATTGATGAAACAATTAAAGCTAATTCTGGTGAGATTTTAGAAATAACAAATATCAAAATCCTCGATGACTTCAAAAAAACAAAGCTTAAAATTGCATTGCTTGATAAGAATAATGTAAATACGATAATGGAAGAAATATGCAATCTTGAAATTTTTAACAACATAGAAACTTACTATGAAAAGACGATTTAAAGTTACCGTTCAATATATCGGAGATAGATATCGTGGCATGCAAAAACAAAGTCATACCAAGCTCACGATTCAAGAAATTCTTGAAACCGTTTTATCAAAAATAACAAATGAAAAAATTGAGATAAGATATGCAGGAAGAACAGATTCCGGAGTTTCTGCAACCGGTCAAGTAATTGATTTTTTAATAACAAATCAAAATATAGAAATAAAAAATATTTTAAAAGGCTCAAATTCATTACTAAAAAAAGAAGACATAACTCTCATTGACGTGGAAGAGGTTAATATAGATTTTAATTCAAGATTTGACGCTATTTCAAGGACTTATAAATACTTTATTCACAACCATCCAATGCCTTTTGCTTGTAGGAAAATGTCGCATTTACACATACATACTCCGTTGAATATTGACAAAATGCTTTTAGCATCTCAGTATTTGCTCGGAAAACATGATTTCACATCTTTTAGCAAAAAATCTCCATCAAATATACAAAATCCCATAAGAACAATCGAGTTAATTAATATCGAAAAAACAAACAATGATTTTGAAATAATAATCACAATAAAGGGCAAATCTTTTTTGCACAACATGGTCAGAATAATAGTCGGAACCTTGATAGAAGCTGGCATTGAATCAATTTCGTCACAAGATGTAAAATTTATACTAGATGCAAAAGATAGAAAAATGGCAAAAAAAACCGTTTCTCCGAACGCTTTGTATTTTTGGGACGTTGAATATAAAAACGGCAATTATCCCTTGACAAACAAAAAATAGATGTTATATATAAAATATAATAATCTGTATATATGACATTTTTTGAATTTTTACAA
>CAMCTP010000004.1 GCA_945878495.1 Rickettsia typhi
GCTCCATTCGCCGGACCGTTTGAGCTTTCTGAATCTAGATGCTTTCGAAATCCTTATGTATATTCAATAGATCCGCATAATTGGCAACAATGGGAAAAAAATAATTACTATAATAGCTGTACAACGCAGGGAGGTTATTCTTATTAAATATGAATAACTTTGATCTACACAGTGATTTTCAGTCAAAAAAAATCATAAAAAAACTATCTGTATCAACGGTTTTATTAAACAATACAAAAGAAATAGACTGGTATATTTTAGTATATAAGGAGCTTGATAAGAAAAATATTTTTGAACTTAAGAGTTCTGAAAGAAAAGAGTTTTTTCAAGATATTGAACTTGTGGGAGATCTAGTCAAAGAAATTTACGCTCCGGATCAAATGAATGTTGCAATGTTTGGAAATATAACTCCGCAGTTACACTGTCACATAATGCCAAGGTTTAAAAACGATTTTGCTTGGCCGAATCCTGTATTTTGCACTCAAGTAACCAAGACTGATAATATTAGCGATTTAGCTGGGATGCTAATTGAAAGAATTTAAATTTTTACCATTAAATATGAAAAGAATACTAGATATTGTAAATAATAAACTTAAAAACTCATTTAATCTTAACGATCAAGATTTAGCGAGATGCTCTGTATCCGAACCTGTTGCTAAGTTTGTTGATAGATATGATATATCTCTGAATCACGCAATGGTTTTATCAAAAAAAATAGACAAGTCTCCTATCGAGATTTTTGAATTTATTAAAACTGAGATTAAAAATTCTACAGTAGGAAATTTTATCACCGAGATTGATTTTATCGCTGGTTTTATAAATATTTCCGTTGCTCCTGAATTTTGGCATGATGTCGCAATTTTAGCATATAAAAATTCCAGTTTCTTTTTTGCCGATCATGGAAATGGAGAAAAAGTAAATATTGAATATGTGTCAGCAAATCCAACAGGACCAATGCACATTGGACATGCAAGAGGTGCGGTATATGGCGATATTTTGGCTAATATTTTGGCAAAATCAGGATTTGATGTTACTCGTGAATACTATATTAACGATGCCGGTTCGCAAATTCAAACAGTTTTAAAAAGCTTAAGATTTAGAGTCGCACAAGTTTTGGCTAAGGATTTTTCCGAATCAATACCAGCTGGTTGCTACCCTGGGGATTATTTGATTGATGCTGCAAATAAAATGATCGATAAATTTGGCGCAAACATTATCGATAAATGGGACACTATGTATAATGAAATCTATGATTTTACGATTCAATCAATGATGGATATTATAAAAATAGATCTTGCAAGACTTGGAGTGTTTCATGATGTTTTTTCATCGGAAAAAAAGCTATCAGATTCAGGCTGCGTTGCGGAATCATTTGATGACCTAAAATCACGTGATCTTATATACAAGGGCACCATTGAAAAACCAAAGGGTGGATCTGATGATAGAGACTGGGAAATGAATGAGCAATTTTTGTTTAGATCTTCAAATTTTGGAGATGATAGCGATAGAGCTATAATGAAGAGCGATGGATCGTGGGCTTATTTTATGCCTGATATAGCTTATCATTATGATAAATTTAAGCGAGGTTTTAAGAACATGATTCTTGTTCTTGGATCGGATCACAAGGGATATAAAAAAAGAATCTCAGCAGCAGTTGAAGCTATTAGCAATGGCAATGCAAAGATAAATGTTATATTGGCGGAAATTGTGAACTTTGTAAAAAATGGAGAACCGGTTAAAATGTCAAAAAGAGCAGGTAATTTTCTAACTTTAGCGGATGTGATTGAAGAAATTGATCCACAGATTTTAAGATTTTTCCTGATAACAAAAAAGAACGATACAATAGTTGATTTCGATTTTGCAAGGGTATTGGAGCAATCAAAAGATAATCCAATTTTCTATATTCAGTATGCAAATACAAGAATTAACTCAATTATGAATAAAATTACAGAATCTGGATTTAATATTGATGAATGTGATATTAAAAATGTCTGCAAGATCAATCATCCAAAGCAATGCAAAATATTAGCAAAAATATCACAATTGCCAAATTTAGTTGAATATATTTGCAAAAATCATGAGCCACATTTATTGTGCAACGCATTATTAGATATAGCTTCCTTGTTTCATTCGTTATACAGTGATAATGATTTTAAATTTCTCACAAATGATAAATCGCAATTATCAGCGAATGTAATATTTTTAAAAGTTGCTCATGGAGTGATTCACTCATCCCTAGAGGCTTTTGGTATTGAAGCAATGGATAAAATGTAATACATTCTATTTACCACAAAATCCAAATACCACATTGCACTCAACGACTCCTCGGTGTTTTTCGAGGAAAATATCATTTGCATCGGATAGAATTTTTCTTGAAATTGGTTGATTTAATCTCGATTCAAGACAATTTCCTTCGCCACTATTTTTAATATCTTCGAATGCTTCATGTATTGATTGATACTGTTTTTTAAAAGTTTCCGTTGATGTGATAACATTTTTAAAGCCAATTTTTTGAAGTAAATTGCCATAATCTTTAATATCTACAACTGGTAGAAAATGGTTAATAAACTTGTTGCCATTTTTCTGATATGCCAAGAACATGCTTTCGGCTAGTTGAAATAAATTTCCCGAGCCAAACATTGTGGAAAATAACACGCCTTTTTGTTCTAGTAGATTATTAATTTGCTTCAGCAAGACCTCTATATGATTTACTTTGTGCAGAACGAGAGGTGCAAATATTGCATCGAATTTTTGATCAATATTTTCTACTTTGCCATCAAAGATATCAGCAGTAAATACTGTTGTTAATTGCTTAAAAACTTTACCTATTTCATCGTGTAGTAATTGATTTTTTCCAATGATTAAGGCATTATCATTGCCGATATTTATTAAATCTTTATGGTTATCGATTATGATTTCGGATATCTTGTTTTCAAATAGAGAATTTGTCTTATTGCTCTTATAATAATGCATTATGTAATTTTTATTAAACATCTGCTTGAATTTAAAAAATAGACAAATATAGAGAATCTTGATTATGAAATATTTTTATGTCAAGTCTGACATCTTTAATTTTTGGACAAAAAATCCTTTTGGCGGAATATATCACAATTAGATTTGGATTATCAATTGTGGTATCATTTTTTTCAATGCTATTTATAATGCCACGTGGTATAAAATGGCTAAAAAAGATTCAGGTTTCAGGGCAGCCTATTAGAGATAAATCTGATTATAAAGCTGAGTATGCAAATGACGTTGTTATTATTGACCATAGTGCAAAAAAAGGAACGCCAACCATGGGAGGAATTTTTATGATTTTTTCTACCATAGTATCTTGTTTGTTATTCGCAAACTTATCTGAACCAAAAGTATTTTTAACTTTATCGGTAATGATTTTATTCGGAGGAATAGGCTTTTGCGATGATTATGCAAAATTATCCAAAAAGTCAATGTCTGGCATTAAAGGTAAAAAGAAATTTGCCCTGCAGATGATTATTTGCATGTTGGTTGTATATTTTGCGCATTTTATCGACCTAGTTAATACTAATTTATATTTTCCATTATTCAAAAGCCTTGTTATAAATCTTGGTTGTCTATATTTTATATTCTCCGCAATTGTAATTACTGGATCGAGTAATGCGGTAAATTTAACAGACGGTCTTGATGGATTGGTTTCTATGCCAATATTTTTAACAGCATTTACGCTTGCAATTGTTGCATATTTGGCTGGAAATTCTATTTATTCAAATTATTTACATCTTCCATCGGTTAAGCAAGCTGGAGAGCTTTCGGTTATCTGTGGAGCTATGATGGGATCTTGTTTGGGATTTTTGTGGTTTAACTCAAAACCTGCATGTATTTTCATGGGAGATACAGGCAGTTTATCCTTCGGTGCTACCTTGGGGATCATTGCTGTATTTATTAAGCAGGAATTTATACTCTTTATTGCTGGCGGTATATTCGTGATAGAGGCAATGAGTGTAATTCTACAGGTTGTATCCTATAGATTGAGAAATAAAAAAAGAATTTTCCTTATGGCGCCAATTCATCATCATTTTGAAAAAAAAGGCTTAAAGGAGGAAAAAGTTGTAATTAGATTTTGGATTATTTCATTTCTTTTTACAATTTTAGCTTTAGCATTAATTAAATTAAGATAATATTTATGCAAAGATATTTACAATTATTTATAGAAGTTAGCAGGCTGAATAATATTAAGCCGGTTATGATGCTTTTCTTACCTTGTTTATGGGGTTTGATGTTGGCATTTGATCGTAAGATTTCAACAAATGCAATGTTTCATGCGGCAGTAATATTTTTTATAGGAGCCGTTGCCGCAAGATCATTTGGCTGTATAGTGAACGATATAATGGATAGAGATATCGATCCACTTGTTGAAAGAACAAAGAATAGACCAATTGCTCGAGGAGATTTGAGTGCTATAGAAGCAATTATAATGTCATTAATTTGGCTTGTTATTGGTTTTTTTTGCATGATAGCTTTTAATATTACTGCAAAGTATTTTATATTGGCAGGGCTATTTATTGGATCTCTATATCCACTAGCAAAAAGATTTATCAAAGTTCCGCAGATAATATTAGGTGTTTGTTTTAACATTGGTGTTTTGGTTGGCTATTCCGCAGTATATAGAGATATAAGTTATGCAGCAGCAATGTTGTATGTATGTGGGTTTTATTGGACGATGTTTTATGATACAATATACGCAATACAAGATGTCAATGATGATAAAAGAATTGGCGTGAATTCTTCCGTAATTTACTATGGCGATCGACTTGGTAAAAAGTTGATCACATTTATTATCATGTCAGTTGGAGCCAATATTTCTACAGGAATTTTAATATCAGCACCGTGGTTTTTTTATGCTTTTTCGTTTTTAATATTTTCATTCTTTATGGCGATGTTAGCAAAGTTAAGTAATTCAGAGAAGATTAATTATCAGAAAATTTTTGAACTAAATTCGCTGGTTGGTTTTTTGATATTAATGCAGCTTCTTATTTCAAAAGTATATGGTTAGTAAATTTGATATTGAGAAATACAAAAAGATACTGCTTGAGGTAAAAAAATTTCAAGCAATCTGTGCTTACGATGATAATTCAGAAATAGTAAATCACGATAAAACAGATGAAATAAGAAAAATTATTCATCAAAGCATGCATAGAGGTTGTAAGGAAATGGATATTTTGCTTGGCGGATTTGTTTCTAAAACTTGGAGCAAGTTTAGCCAAGACGACATCAGTCTATATCAGGATTTATTGCTTGAAGATGACCTTGAAATATACAATGCAATTATCTCTTTATAGCAAGATTTAAAATTCTTGACTATAAAAAAAAAGAATATTAGTGTCAGCGAATGGCGGGGTAGCTCAGATGGTTAGAGCGGAGGAATCATAACCCTCAGGTCGTGGGTTCGATCCCCACTTCCGCCACCAATAATTTATATTTTAATGTATTGCAAAAAGCTAATACTGTTTATAGCACTGGTTTTTTATGTATAATTTTTACCATCACTATTGTTGTAGATTTTTTTAACATTATCAATAAAGTCTTTAATTTGCACACTTGTGATGCCACTTTTTTTTGCATTGCGAATGTTATTATAAAAATTCCTTAAGTACAACATTTCTCTGTCGCTAGCCTGACATACTTCGCATATCCCTCCCCATGTTCTCCTAATTCAGGTGCACCTTTGTATACCAAAAAGTATTTTTTTTAGCTGATTTTGCGTTGTGCGAACAATTTTAGATTCACTAATTTCACTATCAATATCTTCAATTATACTAACTTTTTCGAAAAAAGTTTTTAATACTTGTCGTTCTAGTTCATTATTCATGGAAACGATAGAGATGTGGGGTAATTAATATGACAAGAAAAGAAAAAATCAAGAAAAAAGTAACATCAAAATCTTTATCTTCAACTTTCCTGCTTCCGCATTAACCCCCACCCCCATTCAAAAAAAACTGAAATCTATCAACCATGAATGACAAAAAATCGAATCACGCCAAACCAATTTTTTAACAACTGGGCACGAACAAATCTCGATCCAGACGGGATTTTCATCGATACTTTTATCAGCGGAGGAGTTAATGATACCTATAAAAATTGGTTAAAATCGAAAGAAATTGAGACCAAAAGTTTAGATTTTAGCACCTCCGCAACAACTGAAAATACTCAAAATAATGAAAATATTTCAACCACCAGTAGAAAATATCGGTGGATTACCGAGTCAAATTCAAAATGTCCGGAGTGCCTTGCCTTGAACAATCGAGTTTTTGATTATCGCCCAAAAATTACCGACATAACGCATGCTGGATGCCGATGTCAAGTAGTTGAAATTGGCGAAAGGGAGGCTGATTTGTTGAAAATTCATCGTGAGGCGGAGTTGAAGAGGAGGGATTTGGTTGTTGAGAGGTTGAATGAAGGAGCTAATTTTTACAAAGACAGGGATGGAAAAATGCATCCAAAAAAGCAAGATCAATCAGCGAGTCAATGCGCTGGGCATGTTGCAGATGCTTTGGAAAACGGAGGTGTAAATCTAAGAAAACATCAAAATAAAAATGATCCAAATTATTTTAGAGCTTATAGATATGGTGAATATGCTAAAAAAGAAGGATTTAAAGAGATTTATACACATAATCAAAATAGTCAAACTTTAAAGCCAAAAAATTTGGATTACAAAAAAGGTGATTTAATTGTGTTTCAACCAATAGGAAAACATATAAATGGTCACATTGCAATATACAGCGGAAAACAATGGATAAGTGATTTTGCACAAAATAATCCCAATGGAATTATTTGGGGTGATGTAAAAACAGAAGATTTGGACTTTACAATATATAGAAATTCAAAGTGGCAGGACTGATGATATGTTGGTTATTGTTGTAAATTTATAGAAATATATCCATCTGGATTGCATGATATTCCATCAACTCTCCACTTGCCCTTTTCTTTTTTCATATAATAAACCCCAGTTATCATTTTAATATAGCATTCATTGCTTAAATTTTTACAATTTGTCGCTCTAAATAACTCATCATATGGATCTTTTGCATATCCATATGGAGAATCTTGAGAGCAAGAAATTGCATTAGCATCCCATGGATATGAGTCATAGGACCAATCTTTCATACATTCTTTGATGTTTAATACACCTACACAGCTTTGTCTATTATAATCCTTGATGAACTCCGCCGTGAACATATCTTTATTTTCATCCGTCAACTCAAATACATTACCCAATATCCTATCCAACGCCCGCTCCGCCTCGGTTTCTGGCTTGTGGAATTTTATGGTTTTTTGTTTTGCAAAGGCTAGATTTGTAAAAAATATGGCTAAAATAAATATTATAGTTTTTGACATAAATTTAGTTTTTTAGGATTTATTGTTGACTGGAGATTAAAGTCAACCATCTAGAGGCAGAGAATCTATTTTTTTTAAAACACTCCAATTCTCTGTGTCGTTTTTATCATCTGAGTGCCAGATATTATTTTCACATATTCGACATTTGTATATATGCTCGCTATATCCTCCATAAATACCACCAGAAAAATCCCTGCTATTGATCATAGATAAATTGCAATGAGGTTTATCGTATCTACTCTTTTTGAGCTGATCTACGCATTGTTAAAACGTGGGATTTTACTTATGTTTTAACAGCTAACTCGTTTGCTTCATTTTATCCTTAGTCTTTTCGGCGATCTTTTTTGCTATTGAATCGTTATTCTCTGTTTTTGATAGAACTGGATTTTCAAGGACATTTTCACGTTTTCTATAGACTATTCTAGGCTCTTCTTTTTTTTGAATAGCTTCTTTAGTAACTATAATTTCAGCGATGTTTGGATCTTGAGGTGCCGTGAACATTGTTTTAAGAAGTGCATCTTCAACTATACCTCTTAAGCCTCTTGCGCCAACTTTTTTTTCTTTCGCCATTAGAGAAACCTCATGCAGGGCTTCATCCGTAAAAGTAAGATTGATTTTATCAACTGCAAAAAGCTTTTTATATTGATTTGAGATTGCATTTTTCGGTTCAGTTAAGACATTCATCAGATCTTTTGCGGAAAGATCGTGTAGTTTAGCCAACACTGGAAGCCTTCCCACAAACTCAGGTATTAAACCGAATTTGATAACATCGTCAACTATAACTTTTGACATTACATCTTCTTGTTCCATTTTCTCCTTATTCATGACAGTTGCACCAAATCCTATTGATGAGTTTTTGGAAAGTCTTTGAATAACGGTTTTTTCGATATCAGCAAAAGCTCCACCAGCAACAAATAGAATATCTTTTGTATTGACCTGAACGAATTCTTGATTTGGATGCTTTCTTCCGCCCTGAGGAGGAACTGAAACAACAGTGCCTTCGATAATTTTTAACAAAGCCTGCTGAACTCCTTCGCCGGAAACATCTCTGGTGATCGATGGCCCATCACCCTTTCTTGCAATTTTATCTACTTCATCAATATATATAACGCCAATTTCTGTCTTTTCTACGCTATAATTAGCATTTTGAAGAAGTCTTGCAACTATACTTTCTACATCTTCACCAACATATCCAGCCTCTGTCAAGGTTGTAGCATCTGCGATTGCGAATGGCACGCCAACAATTTTTGCTATTGTTTGTGCTATTAGTGTTTTACCAGTTCCTGTTGGACCTACTAAAAGTATGTTTGATTTTGTAACTTCAACATCTTGAAGATTTTGAGGTATGTTTGGATCTTTTTTTCTGAAATTTATTCTTTTGTAGTGATTATATACAGCTACAGATATAGCTTCTTTTGCTTCATTTTGACCGATAATATATTGATCAAGAAAAGCTTTAATTTCATGCGGTTTAAGAACCTTAATTTGCGTTGATGGATCTTGGCTTGAAAGAGCTTGAGCCTCTTCGCTTATTATGTCATGGCAAAGATCAACACATTCATTGCATATAAATACATTTGGACCAGCGATTAATTTTTTAACATCTTTTTGGCTTTTTCCGCAGAATGAGCAGTATAGAACTATATTTGTTTTTTTATTATCGGACATATTATTATAAATTACACAGCCAAACTCTCTCTATTATATATCACATGGTCAATTAAACCAAATTCTTTTGCTGCTTCAGCGCTCATAAAATTGTCACGCTCCATTGCTGCAACAATCTCTTCTTTTGATTTTCCGGTATGTTTAACATACAGATTGTTTAATCTTTCTTTTGTGGCAAGCATTTCTCTCATGTGTATTTCCATGTCAGTTGCTTGACCTCTGTATCCTCCGCTTGGTTGGTGTATCATAACTCTGGAGTTTGGAAGAGAATATCTTTTCCCAGCAGCTCCTCCGGTTAAAATGAATGATCCCGCAGAACAAGCCTGTCCTATGCAAACAGTGCAAACATTTGGTTTTATAAATTGCATGGTATCATATATAGCCATAGCAGATGTTACAACGCCTCCTGGAGAATTAATGTACATCCAAATATCTTGATCTGGATTTTCAGATTCTAAGAAAAGCAACTGAGCAACTATTGAAGTTGACATGTCATCGTTAAATCCTGTGGACAGAAATATAACCCTTTCTTTTAATAATCTTGAATAGATGTCATAAGATCTCTCACCTCGAGCGGTTTTTTCTACAACCATTGGTATTATGTTTTCCTCTTGAGGCAAATTGGTAGAATTGTGCACGTCCTTTAAATAATTCAATAGACTATATTATTTTTGAAATAATTGTCAATACTTTTTATTTAAAATTTAATTTGCACGATCCATATCTTGCTCTTTGTATTCATTGTATTTTTTAGATTTTCTCGGCTTTTTGTATTCAGATTTATCATCTTTGTCGTCGCTTTTTTTCTTTCTAGGTTTATATTTTTTCACTTCATTTCCACTCTCATCGTATTGTTTTTCGTACTGTTTGTACCTTCTTTGTTTTTTGTATTTATTTTTTTTAATCGGCTCCATTAAAATGGCAAAGCATGAGAAAATGATAATTCCTGAGAGTAAAATAGTGAAATATTTTTTAAATTTTTCTAGCATTTATATATTCAATAAGCATTATATAATATACGCTATTAAATAATTTTCAAGCAAAAACTTGATTATAAAAAAAGATATCGAATTCTTTGACAAATTTTGATCTTAAATGAACTTTGATTTAATAGTAATTGGTGCAGGACCTGGTGGATATGTAGCGGCGATAAGAGGGGCACAATTGGGTTTAAAAGTTGGTATAATAGAAAGAGAAAATCTTGGTGGTATATGTTTAAACTGGGGTTGTATTCCAACAAAAGCATTACTAAAATCGGCAGAAGTTTATAGTAATATTAAGAATGCAGAATCATTTGGAATTTCGGTCTCAAATGCCAAGCCAAATTTTGCAAAAATGATTGAAAGATCAAGAGGAGTTTCAAAAACCCTTACTGGCGGAATTGCAGGCTTGATGAAAAAAAATAAAATTGAAGTTATTAATGGAGAGGCAAAATTGATCTCAAAAACAGAAGTTTCAGTTATTAATGCTGACAAAAAAGAATCAAAATATTCTGCAAAATATATAATTTTGGCAACGGGAGCAAGAGCTAGATCGGTTCCTGATTTTGCAATTGATGGCGATAAAATATGGGGGTATAGAGATGCTTTATCTCCAAAATTTGAGCCAAAAAAATTAGCAGTTATAGGCAGTGGAGCTATAGGATCGGAATTCGCTTATTTTTATAGCACGATAGGGGTTGATGTTCATTTATTCGAAATAGCAGCAAATATTTTACCGGCAGAGGACGCCGATGTATCGGATTTTGTAAAAAAATCTTTCGAGAAGCATGGTATAAAGGTTAGCACTGGTATTAAAATCGATCTGGTCGAGAAAAATAAATCAGTAGTTAAAATTCAATACACCGAAAATGGTAAATCCATAATTGGAGAATTTGATGCAGTTATTTCAGCAGTTGGGGTGGTGCCAAATACCGAAAATATTGGCTTGGAAGTGGCTGGAATAAAGTTGGATGAAAGAAAATTGGTCGTTGTCGATAAATATTTAAAAACGAGCATTGATAATATTTATGCAATTGGTGATATAGTTCAAGGTCCTTGGCTTGCGCATAAGGCATCGCACGAAGGAGTTATAGCTGTTGAAAAAATTGCTGAAAAACTAGGAAAATTTGATGCAAAAAATACCCACGGAATTATTCGTGAAAATATACCGGGATGTACATATTGCCATCCGCAAATTGCTTCAATTGGCTTGACCGAGGCTAAGGCCAAAGAGAAATATAAGGATATAAAGGTTGGAAAATTCCCGTTAATGGCAAATGGAAAAGCTGTTGCACTTGGTGATACAGATGGTTTCATCAAGACTATTTTTGATGCAAAAACTGGTGAAATTTTGGGCTGTCATATGGTTGGACCTGAAGTTACCGAAATGATACAAGGATTTGCAATTGCAAAATCTGCGGAACTTGTTGAAGAGGATTTAATGCACACAATTTTCCCGCACCCAACTGTTAGTGAATCAATGCATGAATCGGTTTTATCTGCGTTCGGCAAGGCTTTGCATTTTTAGCGATACAATCCATCTTTAGGGTTTGATTTCCATTGTTGTACTTTTTGAGAAAGATGTTCGCTTTGAGCAAAATTATTGTGTAGAAAATTTCGGTGATTGTTTGAGATAATTTGTTTAGCATTGATAAGTTTTCTTTGGGTTACATTTTCAATAAATCGATCTAATTTATATAGTGCATGAAAGTAAGTTTCATTATTTATTGCATTTCGTGATCTCATATGATTGATTTTACTTATCGCATTATTTTTTACCGAAGATAGTCTTTTAGATACATCGCCACCATCTTTGATCAACATTTTAGCTTGATCATCTAAATTTTGATATTCTTGTTTTGTGATATCATTTCTTTTTGGTATTCGAAGTAATATTTTTTGATTGGAATTTTTTTTATTTTTTTTCATTAAACTATCTACACCTTTTGTTTGTGGTGCAAATATTATATTATTAAATTTCCAAGAAGGAGTATAGCTTATAAATTTTATTTCCTTTAAAAAATAAAAATGCCACATTCTTTTGTTAGGTCGTGGCCACCCCTAGATAATTTACAACTTCTCAGTTGGTGCCATCGTGTCAGGGTCGAACCCTGCTCACCCAAAGGCTGCATAGAATGCTACGCGAAAGCGTATGCTACACGAGGTGCAAACATAGATTCCACATTTCTTCTAAAGCTCAATAGAGCAGCAGAAGCTGTAGCAAACATAGCAGCAACAGCAGCTACTAGTTTGTTGCCATTTACATAGCTTGATAATTTTTTTCATTGCTGATGGTTAAAAATCAAACCAAGTAAAATCATATTTGTTCAATCCTCTGTCGAAGCTATTTCACCCCCATTATTATGGCAGAAATTTTCCGCAATAATGGTGGAGGTGTAGGGTTCTGCCCCCTAGTCCAAAAGACATACTAAGAATACAATTATATATTACCATAGCTATTGCTAGCAGCGAAACTTAATGTTTTATAAATTAATGTCAAGTCTTGACTTTAACTTTATTTTATTTATTCACGCTTGATATATGCTTTAAACATGCGAAAAACAATAGCTATAATGTCTGTAAGTGTGTTAATCGTTTCATGCTCAGTAACTTGTAATTATAAAAAATCTTATAATCTTATGCTAGAAAAAATCGGATTACCGGCAATGAATAAAATATTTACCAATAAAGACGCTGTTGTGAAATTATTGGAACAGCTATCAGGTATATTTAAGGTTGATTTTACAAAAGCAAAGGATATAAATGAGTTGGATGCAAAAATGCAAAAAACCTTAATCAGAGGTGTAAATCAAGAAAGATCTGATATTGGAAAGGATAATGAAAAATTTACTTTTTCGTTTGATACCTTTGTTCAAGATTATAATGTTAATAAATATAGCAATAAAGAAGCAGTTTCTGTGGTTTTAGGTGCTACTCATGCGTCAATGTCTAAAATTATAAAAGGATCAGAATCTTTATTAAAGCGACCTTTTATTGTTTTGGTTGGAGATAGACCGTTTTATCCCGAAGATTTTACCACCGACTCAGTTAATGAAAAGAAGGAGCAATTTTTTAAATCACTTGTGAGAAAAAATAACCAATATTTAGTTAAAAAAACTAATGTATTAAAGATTTGCGATGTTTATTTAAACGACAAAACTTCTCATCCTGCGATTAAAAAAATCAAAATGTATGTTGATTTGGTGAAAATTGTTGATAAAAAACAAGGTAATATCGGTGAATTGATATTAGAATCTTTGAACAATGCAATTAAGGATTACGGCTTTGTATCCAAGCAAGTTGTTGGAAAAATTATTGAAGCGAGAAAATTTATTTACACTGTAGCAATCAAATATATACCAACTGAAAATGATTTAGCGAGATATATTTTGGAGGATCATAAATTGATAAAATATGCAACTATTATTGAAGCAAAGGCAAAATATCAAAAACAAGACAGGGCAACAACAATGGATACCTATATTGAAATGGAAAAATACATTAAAGAGAATAAAATGTCTCATAAAACATTCGTTCTTCTTGGTTTAAAACCATTTATTTATCGTCAATGGTTACAATTTGAATTAATGAATAAAAAGCAAGGAATTGTGCAATCTTTAGACTATGCGGCAATTGAAAATAAAGCAAATGATGCTGTTTTTGCTGATGAATTTGCGAGACTTATCAATACAATGAAAGCAGTCTAGAGAGTAATATAATATTTAACTATATATTAAATTATCAACATTAAAGCCATTTTCTTTTGCTATATTTAACATCTGAGATTTTTGCTCTTGTGGAATTGTTTTTGTTTTTGATAAAATCCACAAATAATCTAAACTTCCACCATCAACTAAGGCATATTGATAGTCTTTATCGATATAAATTACATTATAATTTCCATAAAATGGCCAGAAAAATGCAACCTTTAAGCTACCTATATTTTTGGCATTTCTAAAATAACCACGCCCGCTTGCTTTTTTTGATTTATCGCCAACATTGCATCTATTGATTACATTTATTCCACCATCTGAACGCATGGTATATTCAGCAGAAACATTGGTACATCCTTTTTCAAATTTATTATCCGTTCTTGCAATTTCGTACCACGTCCCAAGATATTTGTTGATATCAAAATTCTGTACCGGCTTTGATATTAATTTATTGCGATTGCAGGATATTGTCATTAATAACAGAATTATTGTTGTCGTGAGGTTTTTCATATAGTTATAAATTTTTATATTTCTCAAGAGTAATTTTTCTTTGAGTGTCATGATTAACGATTTTTAAGGGTTTCCAGTCACTTCGTAGCCATTTTTTACAATAGGTTGAATTTGGATCAAATTTTTCTTTTTGTGATTCTGGATTGAAGATTCTGAAATACGGAGATGCATCAAAACCACTACCAAAAACCCATTGCCATGAAGATGGATTTATAGCTGGATCGGCATCAACAAGAGTATTCCAAAACCAATGTTCTCCTTTTTTCCAGTCAATCAAGAGGTCTTTAATCAAAAAAGATGCCGTAATCATTCTAATTCTATTGTGCATAACACCGGTTTTCCAAAGCTCCATCATTCCTGCATCAACTATATCAAATCCGGTTTTGCCTTGTGTCCATTTTTCAAAAAAATCTTGATTTTCTTGCCATACAAAATTACCATATTGAAACTTTAATTCGATTGTAGCAATATTTTGGTTGTAAAACATTGCGTGGTAGGCAAACTCCCTCCAGAGCAATTCAAGAGAGAAGAAATTATCGGATTGATTAGTCTCTGTAATACCTTGATATAGACAAAATTTTGGACTGATAACGCCAAATCTTAAATATGGTGACATCATTGATGTGGAATTTTTCTCTGGTATATTTCTGTCTTCTTTATAGTTGTGTATTTTGGTTTTTACAAATTGTTTAAATTTTTCTTCTATTGTAGTATAATCAAAAGACCAATTTTTTAGCAAATCTTCTGCCCAATTACCTTGGTTTATTGGTGGGTCGAGATCAAGATCTTCTGCCGACAATGTTGATATGCTGTGGATTGATTGTGATATTTTTGGCTTGGGATGTATTGGTTTTATATCGCCGAATTTCTTTATACATTCTTTCGAAAAAGGAGTAAAAACTCTGTAATACTCAAGTCCTGATAGAGGTTTTATTTCCCATGGATCGAATAATAATTTTGCTTTAAATGATCGTACATCGATATTTTGTTTTTTTTTTATTTCATTTTCGAAGGCAATCTCAGAAGATGTATATGAGTGATTAAAATAGACGGCATCAATTTTATTTGTTGCAATAATTTTGTTAATTTCATCAAATTTATTGCCTTTTTTGATGATTAGCTTAATATTGTATTCTTTTTGAAGAAGATTGTTAAAACTAAGTAGTACGTTTTTGAGGAAAATTTTTGATGCAGAACCAAGCTTTCTTCCAAGGTAATTTTCATCATATATATAAACTGGGATGATATTTTGATATTTCTCAGCAGCATGAAATAGTGCAGGGTTGTCAATGATTCTAAAATCATCTGAAAAAATTACTATAGATGTTTTCATTGAGACTAGATATTATAACAAACTATATTTGTATGATTTATTTTAGTCAAGAGGTTTGTGATATTTTTAGTGGTGGAGGAAGTAGGATTCGAACCTACGAACTCTTACGAGAGCTGATTTACAGTCAGCCGCCTTTGGCCGCTCGGCCATTCCTCCAAGTCAAGGCTGGATTATTTATTATAATTGTCAAGATTATTTTAGTTGATTGATAATTTATTATCTTTTTTTTAGAAAAGCTTATGCAGTAGATTTTATTGCATAAATTATTTTTGATGTCGAGGTATCATTATGTAAAATCATTGCTATTGCTACTTTTGCATTGATAATATCGGCCATTTTCTTTTTATTTTGAAATTGTGTATCTGGTTCTGTAATTGCTATAATATTTGGATGGATTTTTTTAACCATTTCCAGATAATCACTATATCCAGTTAATTTTGGTAGCAATACAATTTCGTCGATATTTATTATGTGGGATAAAATTTTTGCACGATCAGCTTGAATATTGATTGAGTTTCGAGATTTTTTTAATTTTATTGTATCATCCGACTCTAGTGCAACGATTAAATAATTTCCCATTGCTCGAGATTTTTGTAAAAAGTCAATATGATGTTTATGAATTAGATCAAAACAGCCGCCGACCAAAACAATTTTATCGCCAATTGGTCGTTTAAATGCTTCAAGAGTGGATATTTTTGCTGGGATGTTTTGTTTTGCGCATGATGAAAGAATTATTAAGGCTGAGATTAGGGTAAGAAATTTATTTTTCATTTTGCAAAAAAAGCAAATGATCTTCTATTGAAAAACTTTCAATATCTTGTTTATTTAAAAATGGTATTTCTGCTATGTTTTGAATGTCGTATTTTTTGGTTATTTTGCCAATATCGCCAGAGTTGAAAAGAGGTATCTTTTCTTGATTCGTGGTAATATGAGACATATTGTTTATTATTAAATCAACCGGATGGGAAAGCTTGCTGAACATTTCGATTGTTTTTGCTGTATTCGTAATCGACATTTCGTCACCGGTTGTAACGGCAATGCAATAATTTACCGGAATTTGCTGTAAGATTGTTAAATGAACATCTCCTGTTCCGGGAGGAGTATCAATGATTAGGAAGTCTAAATCCCGCCAGCCAACGTCTCGAGTTAGCTGATTTATTGCTTTTGAAATCATTGGCCCTCGCCATATAATTGGTTGCGAGTCATCAATCATTAGCCCGATCGATGCAATTTGAAAATTTTCATAAAGAATAGGTGTAATTTTCCCATCTTTAAAGCCGTGTTTTTCATTAATTTGAAAAAACAAAGGAATCGATGGTCCGTATATGTCAAGATCACATATTCCAATTCGATAGCCCATTTTTTGAAGATTTTTCGCTATTACAACACTCGATGTTGTTTTTCCGACACCACCTTTCCCTGATACAACACAGATTATATTTTTTACGCCATTGACTTCGGTAAAAGATTTTGAAAAATCCGAGGTAATTTTTTGATCAATTTGTTTAGTTTTTGTCTCTATTATGCAGATTAATTTTATCCCTAATTTTATTAATATTGCGGCTTCAATTTTATGCTTAATAACAGATAAATCATTGCCGGATATTCTATCGTTTAAATCACCTTTAATTAATAAATAAAAAGTACCATTTTTCTCCAAAATACTAGTCACCAAAGCTGATTGAATAAGGTTTTCTCTTTGATAAGGAGTGGCGATATTTTTAAGAATTTCTATGATTTTTTCTTTCATTAATTTTTACAAGAAATTTTGCTATATAAATCAAGGATTAAAGCGATAAATAGCCCGCACGCAATTGTTGTAGCGATGGAAATTATTATGTATTTTATTTTATTATGTTTTGAGAAATTTTTAATAAAACCGACATCCCCAGTGATTTTTATTTCAAATGTATTTTTGTACAAATGTGCAAGTTGTTTTGTTTGCTTATCAAACGAATATATTTCGACATTATATGTGCCTGCTTTTGCCATTTTTGGGATGTATATTTTCTCATTAAATAGTCCATTTTGCTTTGCATTGAATTGTTTTTGGTTTATGGTTAGCAATTCATTGTTGGATAAAAAATTATCAAGTGTATCATTTGATTGATATTTTAGATATTTTTTATACCCATCGTTATCTGTTATAATGTGTAAAAATCCATAATATTCATTGGTAGTTTTTTCGTTTGAAACCTTTACCAGACCTATATTTGTTCTCTTTTTGGATTGTATATTATAGTTTGTATCATCAAGATATACAAGTATCGAATGATCATATTTCTCCTTGTCGAGAATGCCGTATATGCTAATATGTTTTTGGGAAAAAATATTTCCTATTTCTATAACATCTCTTGATAAATTAAAATCTTGAACTACGTCCCTTGCATTTGCGCTGATGGCAATTATACAAAATATAATTAATGACAAAATTCTCTTCATTTTTCTATAAAATTGATATTATATATTGATTATTTCCTATAATTAATATTTTCACTGCAAACTGTATTGCTATTGAAACAAGGAGTGTCCCAAACAGTATTTTCAAAATATTTAATGGAAGAACTTTTGCCAATTGATTACCAAACCTTACTCCTATTGCGGCAAAAATACAAACTGAAATCGCAAGAACCGGATCGATATAATCTGTTGCGATAAATTGTTTTATACATGCGGGCATGGTGGTAATAAAGGCAACGAAGGCAGATGTAATAGCTGCGACTTGTATGTTTTGTCTAAATATATACATGATCACAGGCATGGTTATAAAACCACCACCAACACCAAGAATTCCGGATACTATTCCTATTGAAAAACCGGCAATAGCTATTTTAATGCCGTTTAAAAACTTTTCTTGTTTTCTTTTTTTATGATGTTTTGAAACAATTGGCTCAACGCCAAATTGAGACATAAAATTTTCAAAATTAAGTGCGTTTAATTCAAATGCTTTATCAGGTTTGTATTCAGCTTTTTTGGCTACTTTTTCTGATTTATATAATCCATATTTTTTGATAGATTTTACTGCGTCTTTTATTGTTATAAATGCGATGTATCCGATAAATAATGTGTAAAGAAAATATATTATTGTGTAGAAATATTCTGTTTTACTCAATATGATGAAGATTTTCGTACCAAGCAATGATCCAAAAATACTAAAAACTCCAAGCTTCAATCCAATATTAAACTTTACATTACCGCTTGAGATATTTCGTATTACATTTACCGATGAAATCGCCAAGATTTGCAGCAGGGATGTAGCAATCGCTATCGGAGTTGGAATGCCGGATAGTATCATTATCGGAACTGCGATAATTCCTCCGCCAATTCCGTACAATCCTGATAAAAGACCTGATGCCAGGCCTATAAAAACCAGTACTAATAAATTAATTGAAGTTTGTGCTATTGGTAGATATATATCGAGCATAAAATTTCTTGAATAATAATATTTTAATTATAATAAGTAGGTTAATCGTTGCAAAAAAAATGTCAAGAAATAAAAAAAGCTCAGTTGTTAATCTAGGATGCAGGCTAAATGGGTACGAAAGTAGCGTGATAGATGGAATTTTACAACAAGAAGGCATTGAGGATACAATCGTGATAAACTCATGTGCGGTCACAAAAGAGGCCGAAAGAAAATCTCGCCAAGAAGTTAGAAGGCTAAAGAAGTTATTTCCTGAGAAAAAAATCGTGGTGACGGGCTGTGCGGCTCAGATAAATCCGGAGCAATTTTCAAAAATGCAGGAAGTTGACAAGGTTATCGGTAATTCCTTTAAGACTGACGTAAGTGTTTATCGAGGATTAAAAACCGAAGTTAAATCTTTAGATTATCAAATTGCAAATGAGGAAAAAATTTTGGTGAACGATATAATGTCTATTACCGAAACAGCATCGCATATTTTTACCGACAGACAGGATAGATCTAGGGCTTTTTTGCAAATTCAAAACGGCTGTAATCACAGATGTACATTTTGCATTATTCCATACGGAAGAGGAAATTCTCGATCTGTTCCTGTTGCACAGATTATAGATAGTGTAAATTACCTAATAGAAAAAGACGGATATAATGAGGTAGTTTTAACCGGCGTTGATATTACTGACTATGGTTCAAACTTACCAGCTTCGCCGAAACTTGGCGCATTGTGTAAAAGAATTTTGGCAAATACTAGTTTAAAGCGTTTGAGACTTTCTTCAATTGATGTTGCAGAAGTTGATGATGATATTTTGGATTTATTGGCGAATGAGCCGAGGTTTATGCCATATTTTCACATTAGCCTGCAATCAGGAAATGACATGATTTTAAAAAGAATGAAGCGTCGACATTTGCGAGATGATGTATTTAAATTTCTCGAAAAAGCAAGAAATTTGCGACCTGATATCGGTTTTGGAGCTGATATAATTTGCGGATTTCCAACAGAAACAGATGAAATGTTCGAGGATACAAAAAATTTAGTTCGTGAAACAGGAATACCTTATTTACATGCTTTTACCTATTCTCCAAGAGATGGAACGCCGGCAGCAAGAATGCCGCAGGTTGATCAAAAAGCGGCAAAAAATCGTACAAACGAACTGATAGCAATCGCTGATGATAATTTGCAAAAATTCCTCGTGACCATGATCAACAGAGAGTTTGATGTTATAATTGAAGAAAAAGGTGTTGCAAGATGTGAAAACTTCGCCAAGGTTGAAATTGCGAATTATGATAAAATAAAAGAGAAAATCCAAGTAGGATCAATAGCAAGATGTAAAATTTTATCGGTTGGTAAAGGGGTGTTGATTGGAGAGGTTTGTTAAAAATATGAGCGGTGAGAGTAAAATTGCAAGTGATAATGCTTCGCATAATCTTTCGGGTAATTTATCTGGTAATAAAATCGGTAGCGATAATTCGGTGGTAAGAATTGAGAAACCAGCGCTATTTCGTTTTGGAGACAAGATTTACAATCAAATAACCAACGGTCTTTCAAAAGATGAGGCAACAAAGTTATTCAATGATTTATTGAATCCAAAAATACAAGAATTGCTAGACCGGCTTGAAAAATTAGAAGGTAATATGAATAAATTAAACAAACCAATACGAGATTCTGTGAATGCACTATATGCTTCTTCTGAAGAGGATTATGAGGAAAAAACTAAATTATTGCAAAATATTTTAATTAAAAAACTAGAAAATTTAGATGATAATAGAGCTCATTATTTAACATTACAAGGTATCGAGGCAATTAAAAATATTTCAAGTGATGAAATGAAATTACTTGCAATAATGGTAAGATTTTTCTGGTATACTCCGATTAAGGACTATCCAACGCATGAAATCGAGGATTATGTCAATAATTTTATTAAAAAAGTACAGCTAGATGAATTTATGGATAAGATATTTAGTGGCAAATATTCTAAATTTTGTTTACATTCGCTTCATTCAAATGAATTGATAATTAAAAAAGAAATAAACAGCATGACGGCCGGCAGCCCAGAATGTATGACTGCATTGAAAAAATGGTTTTTTTGTGCGACCGAGAATGAGTTGAGAGAGAAAATAAACAAAGACTTTATTTTATTGGTACAAGGCACTCAAGAGTTAACGGAATTGGGAATATTTTGTGGCACCCAGATATTATTAGGCATGGGTGAGGTAGTTTAATATCCCTTCTAACACCCCTTCACAAACCCAACCAACTCATCAATTGAATAAAGTTTATTCTCATTGGTTTTTGGATCTCTGATTGTTATTGAATTGGTTTCAGCCTCTTTATTTCCAATAATCATATCAAGATTATAATGTTTTGTTGGATATTTTTGACCAGTTATACCCATAACCAAAAATTCTTTGGTTGTGATGCTTTCTTGCAATTCTTCTCTTTCAAAAATTTGTTTTATATGATATTCTACATTTTGCGTCGTACAATCAAATATTTCTGATATTTGTTTAACCGTAGCCCACATTGTTTCAAAATCAGACGATTTCAAATCAACTCTTGTTCCATTTTTACCTTGATAAATTATTATATTCATTTCATTATTCATGATTTGAGAAAAAACACTAACAACTCCCCTTCACAAACCCAACCAACTCGTCAATTGAATACAATTTATTCTCATTAGTTTTTGGGTCTCTGATTGTAATTGAATTAGTTTCGGCTTCTTTATTTCCAATTATTCCTATCAGGGGTATGTTTTTTAGTGTTTGATTCCGTATTTTAGCATTGAGTGTTGCGGATGAATCGTCTAAAACAGCTCTAATTCCATTGGCTTTTAAAATATTGACAATTTCCAGAGCTTTGGCATCTAGCTGGTTTGTAATTGTGCAAACCGCTATTTGAACTGGAGCTAGCCATATTGGAAATTTCCCAACATAGTTTTCAATCAATATTCCGATAAATCGCTCCAAGCTTCCAAGAATCGCCCTGTGCAGCATGACCGGCGTTTCTTTTTCACCATTTTGATTGATAAATTTTGCACCAAGACGATCAGGTAGAACGAAATCTAATTGCAGGGTTCCACACTGCCACATTCTACCGATTGCATCTTTTAGCTGAAATTCTAGTTTTGGTCCATAAAATGCACCTTCTCCTTCCTGCATTTCATATTCATAACCGCAGGCATTTAAAGCTTCGGCGAGCATTGACTCTGCCTTATCCCATGTTTCATCGTTTCCAGCACGCTTTTCCGGTCTTGTTGATAGTTTGATTTTTACATCGGTAAATTCAAATTTTTTATATATCTTGAATAACAAATTGCAGAATTTTTCAGTTTCAGATTTAATTTGATCGATTGTGCAAAAAATATGAGCATCATCCTGAGTAAAAGATCTAACACGCATTATTCCGTGAAGAGAACCGGATGGTTCATTTCTATGGCAACAACCAAATTCCGCCATACGAAGAGGAAGATCACGATAGCTTTTTATTCCTTGATTAAAAATCTGAATATGTGCTGGACAGTTCATCGGTTTAATTGCGAAAACTTTATCATCAGTCTCGGAAGTGAAAATATTTTCTCTAAAATTCTCCCAGTGTCCAGATTTCTCCCACAAGATTTTATCGATTAATTGAGGAGTTTTTACTTCGACATAATCATTTTCGGCAAGTTGCTGGCGAACATAATTTTCAATAATTCTGTAAAGCGTCCAGCCATTATTGTGCCAAAAGACAGATCCAGCAGCTTCTTCTTGGATATGAAATAGTTCAAGATGGGTGCCAATTTTTCTGTGATCTCGTTTTTCAGCCTCTTCTATCATTTTTAAATATTCCTCAAGTGCAGCCTTGGAATGCCATGCGGTTCCGTATATTCTTTGAAGCATTTTATTTTTGCTATCACCTCTCCAGTATGCCCCTGATACCTTCATTAATTTGAAATATTTAATCATGCCAGTGCTCGGTGCGTGTGGCCCTCGGCAAAGGTCTTTAAAGTCGCCTTGTTGGTAGAGGGAAACGGTTTCTTTGTCTAGATCATTTCGATTAATTTCGAAAAATGAATCTTCTATGTCCTCTATGACATTATTTATTTCACTAAATTCATGGAAAGCTGCATTAGCAAATTCCGCCATTATTTTTTCTTTCTTTGTGTCCACTGAATCATAATCTATGCCTATGTCATTGGTCGATATAGTGTCGTTAGCAATCTTGCATGAAATAATCGATATAGTTTTCTTGGCAACGTTATATTTGTATGAAATAGATCCGACTAGATTACTTTTTTCCATGATAATGGCTTTATTATTCTCTGAGTTAAACTCAAAAGTTATTTTCTCCCTATTAAACAAATCCTCAATAATCTCGGCTTTGTAATGTTCGCCAATTGATTTGAAATATTTTACTGCATTGTATCGATTGGCAATTTCTCTTCTCACGAGAATATTTCGTTTGGAAATATCAAGCATTTTTTGCTCTATCATTTCAAGGTCTTTTTCGGATATTTTTTCTTCGCAATCAATATCATAGTAGAATCCATTCTCAATAACTGGGCCAATGGTAATTTGGCATTGATCGCCGTAAATTTCTTTTAAAGCTTGCGCAAGAATATGAGCTGTATCGTGTCTTAAGATTTCCAAACAATCTGAATCTCCACTATCACTAGTAATAAATTTGATATTGCAATCTTTATCGATTTGTGAATATATGTCAACCAATTCATCATTAATCTTCATGGCAATTGTTTTTTTTGCTAAGGATGTTGAAATTTTTTCAACAATTTCAGATCCCGTAATTTCTTCACTGTATTCCCTAATGCTTGCATCAGGAAAGGTAATTTTAATCATAATTTCTTATTTTATATTAACGGATTTTAGTTTTATTAATTTTATTTTACAATAGATATTGCAAAATATTTTTTTAATTATAGTGAATTCAGTATAACTGTCTGAAAAAATGAACAAAAATAATTTAAATCTATCCATTGTTCAGGATGACTCACTGTTCTATAAAAAACTAGGCTCTAACATAGCACATTTTAGAAAAAAATTTGGCTTTACGCAATTAGATATTGGAAGAAGAATTGGAGTTTCTCATCAGCAAATACAAAAATACGAAGCAGGAAAGGGCTCAATATATATACATACAGTAAATATATTAGCTCATTTATTTAAAATAAGCATGGATGAGCTCGTCAACTACGACTCCGAAAAAACAGAATCTCAGGATAATGGAATCTCAAAAATTACAATTAACGCATCAAGATTCGCAAGAGATGGAGAATCGGGAGAAAGTTAAGATTTCAAAAACTCAATTTTTTCCAACATTTCAGATTGTGAGCTAGATTTGAATATATAGCTACCACTTACCAAAATATCAGCACCTGCATTTTTTACAAGAGTTGCCGTTTTGTTATTTATACCGCCATCAACTTCAAGCATAATTTCTCTACCTGAATTCTTGATCAGTGATTTTGCAAATTTTATTCTTTCGATCGATTCTGGAATAAATTCTTGTCCGCCAAAACCCGGTTCAACTGTCATAATCAATATTAAATCAACGATATTAATATATTTTTCTAATATCGCAATATCGGTTGATGGCTTGATCGAAATACCGCATTTACATCCAAGGTTTTTTATTTGATTTAAAATATCCATGGTATTTGATGATATTTCATGATGGATTGTTATAATATTGCTACCATTTTTAGCAAATCGCTCAACATATTTTTCTGGATGAGAAATCATTAAATGCGTATCAAGTGGTATTGAGGATATTGTTTTTATTGATTTTACAAGATCGTACCCAAAAGTTATATTATTAACGAAATGTCCATCCATAACATCAAGATGCAAAAAATCAGCGTCACAGGATATAACTTTTTTGATATCCGTTTCCAGATTTAAAAAATCAGCAGAAAGTATTGATGCAGAAACTTTAATCATTAAAAAAACTATTTGACAAAAGATATTTTCAAAATATTTATATTCAAGATTATTTTAAAAATGCAACAAAATAGATATGTATGCCTAGATACGGAAACAACAGGATTAAGAGTAACAGCAGGATCTAGAATGATAGAAATAGGAATGGTAGAGGTAATTGATGGTAAAATAACCAATAGACAATATCAAAGTCATTTGAAATGCAATGAGAAATTATCAGATGTGGTAAAAAAAATATCCAATATAACAGATGAGATGTTAATTGGAAAACCGGATTTTTCAGAAATTGCAAACGATGTAATGAATTTTTTAAATAAAGACGCAAATGGAAATGAGTCAAAAGCAACACTTGTGATACATAATGCAAAATTCGATTTATCATTTTTGAATTTTCAGCTACAGGAATCAATTAATACTGATTTAAAAGATTTCGCCGTTATTGATACTATACATCTTATAAGAAATCACATACCGGGGGCAAAGTTAAATCTTGATTCTGTTGCAAAAAGATACGACATTGATTTATCAGAAAGAGAGCAGGGTCATGGAGCATTAATCGATAGTAAAATATTGGCAAAGGTATTTCTTGCTCTATTGAAAGATGGCGCAAATCCCGATGATGTGTTTAATCAAGAAGCAAAAGATGCAATTATAGCAAAGAGATCTGTCAATCTTGAAAAAAGGATTTTTACGATCAGCGAGCAAGATGAGGCAAGTCACAGGGATTTATTGGCTAAGATTGGTTCTGAAGTTTGGTAATGAAGATAATCGAGAGATACATTGGAAAATGCTTACTTAAGCAATATGCAACAGTTTATTTTGGAGTGATTGCATTACTTTTTATCGCACAAACGGTAAAAATTCTTGGCTATATACCAGCAAGTGCTATTAAATTTAGTTATGTATTAAAATTTGGTGGATTGTTAATGCCGAATGCACTGTATTCAGGCAGCTCTATTATTTCGGCAATAGCGTTGTATTTCACATACAATAATCTTGTAACAAAAAACGAAGTCATGGCAATGAAATCATCTGGAATGTCAATATACAAAATAGCAAAACCTGCATTTATAGGTATTGCGATATGTTTTGTATTATTGTTCACAATAACATTTTTTATAGTTCCTATTGCCAATAAAGCGTTTGATCGTGGCGTAACACATATTAAAGACGAACATGTATTGTCAATTTTAAAAGCTGGAGATGTTGTAAGTTTTAAAAATCTTTCAATATATTATCAAGATCTTGAGGATGACAATATGATAAATTTTGTGATATTAAAAAAACAAAAAGAGCCTGATTATTTTCAATATTATACATTATACGCAAAAAGTGCTAAAATAAAAGAAGATGTTAATGGATCTATATTGGTACTGGATTTTCCTGAAATATCGGATATAAAAATTTACAATAATTTGAATCTACCAATTGAATCAAATACGCAAATTGCAAAGGAAATGACGGTGAGTATAAAATCCTTATTAGACACAAAAACTGTTGATAAAAAATATACAAACCCAAGAGATATGAATATTTTTCAATTAATACAAATGTCTGGTCAGCAGGGTTTTGTGGCAGAATTTCACAAGAGATTATCGATTATATATTATGGGATTTTCTCATCTCTTGCAATTATATTTTCGATTATAAATATTAAAAATAATCGAACCAACAACATAAGATATAAACTTTCAGGGTTAATAACAACTGGCATTATAATTGTACTTTCGTTTGCTTTACCGAAAATTTGCTTTCAAAATGAAAATACCATGTTATTTTTAAAAATCATTATCAATTATTCTACGCCAATACTAGTTTTGATGGCAATGTTAAGGTATGTACGATTTATTAAATAGATGCATAGAATATATCACGAGGAACTAGATTCAACTCAAAAAACTTACAAACTAGTGGATCAAGATTATCATCACGCTGTCAATGTTTTGAAAATAAAAAACGGCGATCAAGCTATTCTATTTTCGAGCGCCTACGAAGGTTTGTTCAAAATAGAGAATATTTCTAAAAAACACGCTGATTTAATATTAATTGAAAAACTTAGAGATAAGGAAATTATTCCTGAAATTCATCTTTTGACTTCTATAATCAAAGGAGATAAGATGTCGAATATTGTTGATGTAGCTACGCAATTTGGAGTTAAGTCTATCACTCCAATTATATCGGCAAATTGCTATATTAGAGATTTTAATTATGACAGAATGAAGTCAGTTGCAATTTCAGCATTATGTCAAAGTCGTGGAATGACGATGCCGGTTTTTAATAATATGACAAAGATTCAAGATATCGGAAACATTATTCATGATGAAACATTGCTTTTTGGAGATCTATCAGATAGATCGATAAATCCAAATGGAATAAATTCAACCAATGGTAGAAAAATATTTTGCATTGTTGGGCCTGAAGGTGGTTTGACGGATTCCGAGGTTGATTTTTTATACAGTCTAAATAATTCTTTTGGTATTAGTCTTGCAAAACGAGTCTTGCGATCTGAGACAGCCGTAGGTGCAATTTTGTCGGTTGCAAATATGATTTTTCCAGAGTAGTTTTTTCCTTATTATTCATATTATCTTTGAGCTCTAGTCGAGATTTTATTGCTAAAAACTTCTCATATAAACCACTATTATCGAGTTTTATCTTTGTCGATGACATGTTATTGTTTGGCTGTAGATATGTTGATTTTTTAAGATCCAATTTATCGTTTTGCTCTTTTATGATAACAAACATTTTGCTGTTCTCGGGATGGCAAAGTACAGATTGAAATTCTGGTTTTGTATTACTTTTAGCTTTCTCGAAGATCTTTTTAGTTGATCTTTTTTTCACAAAATTAAATAATTACAATTAACTGTATAGCGAAATTTTGAATAGTCAAATACTATTTAGATTTCTTTTTGCTAGCTTTTGATTCTATTAAAGTCTGAGTTTCTTTTTTCGCTCTATTTTCTGCGGTAATATTTTTTACAATCGATGTTTTGTACACTTTAACTTCAGATGAATCAGAAATTTTTACAAAGATTGTGTCAGTATCAATTTTCGAAATTGTACCGAATAATCCAGATAGGATTACCACTTCATCGCCGATTTTCGTTTCATTAACCATAGCTTGCTGTTGTTTGTATTTTGCATTTTGAGGTCTAATTACAAAAAAGTAAAATATAGCAAATACCAAAATTAATGGAGCAATTGAATTTAATGCAGA
>CAMCTP010000005.1 GCA_945878495.1 Rickettsia typhi
TAGAAAAATCCAGAATATCCAAAATCTACAACTCACGCTTTCGTGAAAAATTCATTAATCGAATACTGACAAAATCTGAACAATCAAGACTAAAAGATGATAATCACGAATATAATATATCATACCTAGCCAAACGCTGGGCGGCAAAAGAAGCTGTTGCTAAATGCCTTGGATGTGGTATTGGCGGTGCAATATCGTTTCTCGATATAGAAATCTCAAGCAATGAATCCGGCGAACCATTTGCCGAAATTAAAAAAACCGATCAAAAAATATCAATATCAATATCAGATACAAAAGAAAGTGCTATTGCTATGGCTATTTTATTATAAATAATTCACTGAATCTAGAATCTTATTTTTTCTTTAAATTCTTTTCCATAGAAGATTCAAGTTTGTCTGTGTAATCGTTTGTTAACTCCTCTTGAGTCTCGTCAATTCGCTTTTTTAAACCATCGATAGATTTATTAAAATTACGCATCGCCTTTGATTTATCACCTGCAGACATTTTTGCATAACCATCAATATAATTTTTAGCCTGATCTTCATTCATTGTAAAATCTTCGCCACCTTTTATCGCTTTTCTTATATTTTCCGCCAACTCTCCCTTGGATTTAAATTTCACCGCAGAATCCTTCTCAACCTGATCCAAGAATGACCTATCACCATTCATACCTTCATCCATCATTGAATTTCCGGCTTTTCCAAGAAGATTTCCAGCTCTATTGACAAATCTGCCAAATTTTGAAGAATTTAGTTTTTGCTCAATATCATTTCCTAATGTTTTATTCCCAAGAATTGCTTCTAAAGCTTTTTGTTTTGCAGTATTTGCATATGCAGCTTTTGCTCTTTCTTGAAAGTCTTTTTTCATTTGATTAATCTCATTTTCACCAAGCTGAGATTGCCCCAGCTTTGCTCTTTCTTGATTTGCTGGGTTCTCCTCATCTTTAAATTGCTTTCCATGCCTATCAGAAAAAGAGCTATTTTCCTTTTTTGCAGCATCTGTCTTTGCTTTTAATTGATTTGCATAATCAACCTGCTCTTTATACTTCTTATCCCCAGTTGCCTTGAAGTTTTCAGCAACTCCAACTAGTTTTTTTTCAACCATACCTCCAATTGCACTCATACCCCCTTCAACATTCATGCTCTTCATAGCATCAATAGCGTTTCCACTATTTTTCCAAACAGCTCCAACTATTCCAGTTGCACCATTAACAGCTCTTGAAACTTTATCAGTTCCAAACAACTTATCAGCTTTACCGGCTGCATAGCTCAGAACACCTCCACCAACCTTTCCAACAAAATTTCCAGCAGTATTAAATGCACTTTTCATAGTGCTGCCAATAAAATTATCGCTTTTTCCTCCACCTATAGATTTTGAAAAATCCTCCATTATAGTGCTAATCTTATCCACCGCAGATGGTATAATCATCATTATTATTATCAACCCAAACTGCGGACTTCCACTTACTTCAACGGAGTCAACACTTGAAGCCTTTAATGTTTGAATAATATTAGCAGTTCTTGAAGACGATTCATATTTCCAAAAGCTAATCAAAGGCATATCCCAATCTACACCACTTATAAGGCCAAATGTTACACCTGAAATTATATCTCCAACAGGAATACTAAATACAGGTTTATAGCAAATTGTTCTTAAAATTAACGGCTTAATCAAGTACATTACTATTTGAGATAGCAAAGATAACGATAAAATTAAAAAGAATTGCTCAATAATGCAGCCAGTAACCAATTTTATCCATTCTTTAAAATGACTTTCATATCTATTAAATAAATATCCAATTGCAACCAATGGACCTATTGATAAATACAATCCAAGCATAACAATACTCGATAAATACTGGGTAATCAAATTAAACATTTTTGATATTATGTTAAACACCATTCCAATCATCATCATCGCCATTACAACACCCAGCAAATAAGGTAAAGAGAATACAGCAGCAAGAATTTTTAACCAAAATGCTGTATTAAAAATCATTGTCAACATCTCATTAAGTGGAGACATAATTTGCGCAACGGTAACATTTGACTCACCTCCAGTGATTGCAGATATGGCTAAATCACTAAAACCCGATTGAAGCTTTATTGCCATGTTTATAACAATTTTTTCATAATTATCCCATCCAGTTGGAGATGTTAGAAGTAATACGATAGTAAGTCTGGTAAAATCTTTCAATATAACATCGTGTTTAAATTGCGTCTCACCAGTGAACATCTTGTAGCCATAGCTCATCAGCCATAGCATCATAGCAGTATAGAATAAAGATTGATAAGCAATACTTCCAACAATTGCATTAAATATCTTGTATATCATTCCACCTGTTAAATCTCTTTTGTTAAATATGCATAATTTATAAGAAGATCCAGTTGAAGAATTCGTATTAACATTTGTACCGCTTGTGGTTGATGAAGATGAGTTTGAATAAGCTTTGTCCCTACCTGAAGTAGTATAGCTTGGATCTTCGCACGAAGCATATACGGTACAATTTGACAGAATTTTATATCCATTGGTATAATCCGTAGATGAAAATCTTTGCAAATCTCCATTTTCCGTTCTACAGATATAACCCAGATCATCTCCAATTATTCCACAATCAACTACTTTATTGACAACCTTAACCTTTAAATCCGTACAATCTCCATATCCATTTAGCAAATCAACCCTTGTGTTCATACCAGTGACATCCTCATTTCCAATTGCTGAAAAATATTTAGCCTCAGCGATTATTTTTGTAGGCTTGTCGGGTCCTGCACTTTTTACAGTATCGTTCTCATATTTAAATATCCTATCCACCATAGTGCACTCAACCGTTGAATCCTCAAGATAGCTACAATTTGTGAATTCTTTAAACGGTTTTGGAGATTCAAGAGCTCCTTTGTTTGCATAGTCGTTTGTATTATATATAGTTTTGTGAACTAATTTAAAATCAGTACTGTAAAATTCATCAGATTTTATCCAGCAATCAACTGAAGAGCCACCCAAATTTACAGCCTTAGCAGTAACGCCGGAAGATGACCTACATTTGGCTGCTTCAGTATCGCTAATTCCTTTATTTATTGCATAGTAAGTTTTTACGCCGCCAGTGGTTATAATTCTTAAATCGTTTTTAGCATCAAAATTTTGTATCATTTTTGGCGACCAGCAATTGGAATCAGACACATTCGCATATAGGCACTTAGTTAAATTTTTTGCTGCAATTGAAGGTTTTAACTGATAGATATAGCATTTTTTCAGCACACCTCCATCCAAATCAACGCATTTTCCATATTTTTCTGGAGCGCCAGATTTAATTGTCGTGGTAACAACAGATATTGCATCTTGAAATGGATTACATGTTCCAGCTTGAATAGCTGCTACTGTGCATGTTTTTGGCTGAGTGCAATTTTCGTAATTATTATCACATTTCATTAACCCACATTTAAATTCGCTAAATTTAAACATTCTTGCATCCACATCATCTCTTAAATCCGGACATGAGACACTCGAAGTGGTAGCAGTTCCATCTGAATAATAATTATCCCCATCGCTACACCAAAGTGGATTTATATTACCATGATTTGTCTTTGCATATTCAACTTTCAAATTATCAACTATCTCAAGAGGTCCTTCGTAGTCGCATAAAATAAGATTTTCAGGTGCCTGAAGCGTTACATTTTTATCTTTTGCAGAAACGCAGGATAAATTGCTATTTGCTAAAATCGGAATATCGTCAGATGTACAATCGGCCTTTTCATTTATACTTGTATCAACCATTGTAATAATTTCAAAATCCGTTGTATAAGGAGTATTTGAGTACTTTCTTATCGGAAAATCTCTAATATCATTCCTATATCTATTAACATCACCCTGCATCCATTTTAAATCATCGCAATTAGAATAATCAGGAAACTGGCAAGCTGAATTTTTGATTTTTACATTTCCATCTTTATCAAGTATCGGCGTATCATCTGCATTTCTTGACAATGGATGAATTTGAGTTTTTTCAAGCGTCGTCAAATCGGAATATTTTCTGGTAATATAAGATCTAATTGGCCCATCTGGATCAGATGAAACGGTTTTTCCCTTATTTTTAACATCACCCCAAAAAGAATCGGTAGTTTTTGGAGCTGAGTCTTGATCAACGCAAATAAAATCTCCAACATTGCCTATTGCAAGCTTCAAGTCTCTTGGCTGATAACATAAAGATAAATTTGATGTCTTTTCATTGTTCATCAAGGTATCTTTTGGGTAATATAGTGATGCATACGAAAAATCTCCGACAGACTCAAATTGCTTAATATCGTCGCCAGACCAACTGCCTATCCTAAATAGATTGGACCAAAACCCATCGCAGCTATGATCAAAATCATTATTAGAATTATCATCGCTTATAATGTATTTATTTTTAATGTAGAAATCCTTATAAATTTTACTTGTATTGTAAGCCTGTAAATAAACTTCTGTTTCTTTAAAAGGTGGTAAACTCTCTGTTTCATACATAGTAAAAGCTGTCTCTCTTGGAGGATCTGAATCAATGCCGTTGATGATATTAGAATTTGGAGGAACAAAATAATCACAACAGGTACAGATACCCAAGAAACAACACCCCTCACAAATACCATTAAAGTCATATTCTACATTTCTATCGTAGTTGTCGATATACCCATAGCTAACTCCTCCATATCTCATTGTTTTTTTAGGTGGAAGTGTTTTTGCTCGACATATCGTTTCATCTTTACCAAATCCATTTCTCTTGGTATAAACCTCCCCAAAAAAAGCGGCAAAACCACTACCGGCCATATTTTTTCTTGTAACCATGGTTGGTCTCTTAAAGGTAACTTTATTATACGGAATATTATAAACCTCTCTTGACTTTCCACCGTCAATGCTAATAGTTTTGAAGGGAGTTTTATTTGGAAATAAATCAGGATCAATTACAGATATTCTTGTTGGATCTTGTTCTGGATAAAGTTTTTGATCTGATAAAAATCTTAATGCAAAAAATGCCGGTGAAACTTTTGCTAAATCTAAACTTGCATCATAAACAGTACCAACGCTATGAACAGAGCAATAAGTATTCCATACTGATGACTGAGCAACCTCCAATAGAGTGCACTTACTTCCTCCACTATAATCCTCACCGGTACAACCTCCGGCCCCCTGAATGCAATTAATTTTTGGCGTGAACAATGGAGTTTTTTCGGTAATAAGGTTTTTTGAATCCGGCATATCAATTTTAGTCATTCTTAAAATTGAAGTTGGGTTGTAGTTGTGTATCTCTTGTAATCCAAGCTTAGAATTTCCATCCCTTCCACATTCATTTTCTATAGATGTCTTCGATTTTACTTTTACTTTATATTTACAAACTCTTCCTGATTGCTTTAGGGTTACATTTTTACAAATATATCTGTATTTTCCGGATGAATATCCCACCTTGTTATCAGTTGGCGTTTTTTCTAAGGTAATAGACATTGGTCGAATTGCTTTTTGCTGACCGCCTATCGAAGTAACCGCACAAACGCTTTTATCATCTCCGGCAATCCCTCCATTATCAAGGGTTATTGAATCAACTCCTGAGAAAGTACCTCCGCTGCCAGTTGCATCATTATAATAAGTTTTACACGTAGGATTTGCAGAATCAACAGGGCCATACATAACATCCATTAAATTTTCAAATATAGACGATGCAGCCCAATTCATACTCGTATTTACCGCACCTCCAATGCTACCTACGAAATCTGATGGCTTTGCAGTTCCACTGTATGAAATATTCAAAATTGCACCCAATAAATCTATTGTTGCAACGGTAATATAAGCACTATTCAAGAGATCTCCTCCGCCAAGATTATCGCCGGATATTTTTAATTTATCACCAACCACATACCCACTACCTCCCTTAGCTATCGTAATTGTATAAGGATCTCCGCTTTTAGCAATCACTTGAAATGTCGCATCTTTCCCCGATCCGTTAATTGCTGCTTTTACATCTGAATATGTCGTGGCATCACTACTTACAGCAAGAGAAGAGCTTTTTGTTCCGCTTCCCATTATTGAATTCACAACATCCACAGCAGAAGATGAAACCGGCTTTCTTGCTTGAATAACATATCCACCAGAGTTATAACCAATAACATTTGATCCATCAGCTGCAACAATCATGTTTTCATACTCAGTAGAGAAAGGATCTTTGTTTTCAGAATCTGCAAAAGATATATACTTACCATCGGTTTCCCCAGCATTTGCAAGCGACCCTGCCGGCTTTTCATCAAAAATTATAGTCCACAGTATTCCAGATACCGGAGGTGTAATGTAAGCTTCATCAGAAACTCTACTTAAAGCAAAACTAAACACTCTTGAGCTCACGTCAGATTTTCCATTAATTGCATTTTGAAAATCTTTCTTAGTTGGGAATTTTTTCACCGGTTCTTGATCTGGATCTGGCTTTCCATCATTGCTAAATGGCTGAATATAAAAGTATAAACCTTTTCCATTGTATGACTCAACTTCATTAGAAAATTTTACATTAATATAGCTACCCTCTTTAATTCTCTTTAAACCAGCATAAGGAGGATCCCATTGGTATTTTGAATCAGATTGATCACTTAATTTTGTTACCCATTTTGCACATTGTGATGCTGGGCCAATTCCACCAAAACATCCATCTTTTTTAAAGCAGGCTTGCTTTGTTACACTATAATCTCTTTTTCCTGAAGCATAACCATCGCTGCTTTTATATATAAAACACGCTGGAAGTCTCCAATTATAAGTCTGAGATGAAGCATCTGCTGCTGAATCTAAAAATCTTGCACAAGAATTTACATCTGAACCTCCTCCACCATTACACCCATCCTTGTTATAACATTCCTGATATGTTGTTAAATAACTTGAGTTGTCTGCAACAACCCATTTTGAAGTATTAGCAGCATCAGCAAGAGAATACGTAACGCATCTTGGATATATACTATTTGCATCAACGGTATATTCAGTCCACATAAAACATCCGCCACTTTTACAATTATTTGATTTTGACGTCTCAGCAGCACATTGTTCTTTTGTATAACTATTTTTAGCCCAATATACTTTAGTCCAATCGCCACCTATTGCCTTAAGAGAGTAGCAACCAGAATCGGTAGACTCCGATAGAGTCATCATCCATTTATAAATTCTCTGGTCTGTAGTGCCTTTATAAAGATTATCACAGCTATTTTTGTCAGTTGCTGTTATGGCCAAATCGTCAATAATATAAGCCTGCTTATTTCCATTATCTCTATCGGTATTTAGCAATAAACATCTATATTTATAAGGCATTTGCGTTACATCTCCACCAATCTCCCTTCCATCTCCAGCTATATAAGCTGATATTCTTGCAGGACCTGTTGTTTTTGATCCATATGGTATAGTTAAAAAACCTGTATTAGCCGTTAGTCTTCCAGAATAATCATAATCTGGATTGATGTTTGTAGTCTTCAAGGTGCCACCAAGACTACTAAATATTGAATACATTGATTTATAAGGTTTTGTCTCTCTTGCTGTTGGATCTTCTAGGTCTGTTTTTTTATCAGATGGAGTGGTGAAAAAATATTTATCCAATTGACTATCGGAGCATTCAAGCTTTGTTGAAACTGGTAGAAATAAATAAGAAACAGTATGAACTCCATCGAGTATTGTTGAATATTTCTTACTTCCATCATAGTGAGCCTTTGTTACAACATCTCTGGCTTTAGTCGAATATGTTGTTGTCCATGTATAACTATCTTTAGCGCAGCTAGTCATATCGCCATATTGTTTTCCATTGCTATTTTTTTCGTTGGTCTTAATATCGCTCATTGAAACGCTTCCATTTGCAACAACGCTAGTTTTTAAACATACTCCGCAGTTTGATATATCAACCAATTCAAGATTTACATCGGTTGTTGAATCCTTGTCAATTGCAATATTTTGAGAACGATCGGTGGTGTTGTAAATATCAAAATTTGCAGAACCTATAGCCGATTTAAAGCCAAGATCTGTTGCGCTATACGTTGAAACACTTTTATTAGCAGCTGCTTTCGATTTACTGTAATATGACATTAAATTTGTTGTCGTTGTTGTGGTTGTAGTAGCTGAACTTTCTGTTGATTTTGAGTCAGATTGTTTTGTCGTAATTTTCATTACACACAGCCCTAGATTTCTTGTGTACTTAGTTTTATCCGATGCTAATTCAGCAACAGAAACAGGTGGATATATTCCGCATAAATTTACATTTCCTAAATATCTATCATCTGAACATTTTTTCTTATAACCATTCAAGCATCTATGTAAAGATCCATCGAACACTCTAAAGCCAAGTGCTATACCACATTCTCTTGTTTTATTTGGATGGCAATATAAATTATGCGATGAAACACTTGGATTTCTTTGATTTTTATCAAAAAAATACCCTTGTTCGTTAATTGGATGAGCAATATATTGGCTATCAGTTGGCATCCAACTTAATGAAGAGTTGCAATATATGGCTTTAAGCTTTGTAGAAGTTACTGCGTCATAAGATTTATCACCATCAAAACTAAAAAAATCTGCCAAATCATCAAGGTTATCTCTTGTTGCGTCATTATGCCAATAATTCTTATCAGCATTATTTGTTGCATTATAACTATTACTTTTACCAAGCAGACCATCGGTTCCTTCATCCTTTGCGTCATACCTTGATATGTAATTATAATTACCGTTGTTTCCACCACAGCCTGAAACAACTTTATTATGATACAAGAAATGTGACCTTTTTTTACTTTCGCTGCCAGCAAAATTATCGATTGGCATACCACTTTCCCATGATTTTGGATGAAATTCAGATGTAATTCTTTTGCTATTTGCAACAACTGAATCAAACGCTCCACACTGCAAATCATTATAGTAATTAGAAGATAGCCCTCCGCTACTTACATTGTCATATGCAAAAGTATGAAAAGTAAAGATACCATCCTTTGCAGCCATTAATTTTCTCCAAACCCCCAGACCTCCCGAAGTAATCGTTGTGCTTGAGGAAGCCTTAACATTTGAGCATTTTGTTGTTGCCTGAGTGATATAATTATTAAACAAATTATATTTATTAATTACGCATGTTGCACAGGATCCGGTGCATGTTAAAGTTCCACTAGTATTGCACATAATATCTATTTTTTTATCATTATCAGTCTTTACATAGCCTGCTTGATTAGCGACCCATTTAGAACTATCTGCAGAAGTATACAAGCTTCCGCTTGAATTAAAACCAACATAAGATGAAATAAATTGTTTATAAAGAGTAACATCAGAATAATATAGCCCAGAGGAAGATTCTACCGCTAAATTTGCATAACAATTAGAAACGGCAGACTCATCTGCACTTTTTTCAGACAACGTCTGCTCTCTCTCAACTGCATCATCAGAGGCGTTATAATCATAAGATGAACAACCTCTTGAAGAAAATTTGCAAGGAGATCGTTCATAGCACCAGCCATAATTAGATAGCTTTCCATCTGTACCAATTGTTGAATTATCCCATCTATATGTACCCTGAAAATTACCAGTATCTCCTCCATTGCCATACATATCTTTTTTATAAGGGTCAGAAATTGTTGTCGTACTTTGATAATGTAGTGGAGCCTGCAATTCCGCTTGCCTTACCTCATTATCTATAACCGGAGTTGTTGAAAATTTAACAACATCACCATCAGATAGAAGCTTTGGCATAACGGTCCAGCTACTACCATTTGACATATCAACATCAACATATTCTTCTCCTCCAATTGAAACTCTGCACTCTGGTTTAACATACCCCTTATATGGCAATCTTTTAACATCCGGTAACTTCCCAAGATAATCATCCTCGTTATAACCATAAAAAGTTGGCAGGGCAACGCCATCTTTAAATAATGCAATATTTGCCATTTCAAGTTGATACCCACATCTATTAGTACCGTATGTCGCTATTTTTGTCAATCTATCGTCAGTTACGTTATCCTGCAAACCTATTACATCACCCTCTGCAGCAACTGTATTACTCCTGTATTTGTCAGTTCCATTAAATATTTTGTACTCTTTGAATAGCATTGACAGCTGACAAAATCCTCCGCAATATTTATCATTACCACCTGCATCATCGGCACATAAATCATTAAAAACAGCGGATGTTTTTTTGGCAGAGCTTTCTTTGTAAAATTTAGTATAATCAATATATTCCGGTAAATCAAGATCATCAGAGTCAAGAACAATATCGGAGTCATCATCCTCTGTTCCAATCCAATCACTATTATCAATTGGGCCTTTCGTTAAATCATCAACCTCACTACCTATCCAATGCCCACTTGATACAGCTCTCATTATAGCATTTGCTACATTAGTTTTCCCTAGAAATGATGCCATATGTCTCATCGAAACTCTAAAAGTCTTTTTGTTAACATATTTTGATGGGCTACTTTGACAAGCTGGTATATAGTATTTCCAAGCTCCAATTCTTGCATTTCTTTCAACCATATATCTATTCCAATGAAAACCTTTGTGAGCTTGAGGATCATTTGAAAGACTTTTAAAAAGTATCATTTTTCTAACTTTTTTTCCATTCGAACCGGCTTTTACAGTGAATCCAGGATGCGAACATATCTCCATTTTTCCGGCAGCCTTATCGCCAAATCTATCAAGATTTATAGCATTTGGTCTTTTTGCATCAACGATATAATCATTACTAACTCCATCTGTTGTTTTTACAACCTTCCAATCAGCCCTGTCAATACCTGATACAATGGAGTATTTTACCAAACCACCTGCATTTTGACCAACCGTCTGCATATTGTAGTCGGTCGCTACATTTTCACAAGATGCTCCGCCTCTTTTAAAATAAGTTCCCGTTAAAGCATTGATACCTTTATAGTCTGAATCCGACCAACCTCTGTATTCATATTTATTAATATACTCTTTGTTTGCATAGTTTGAAGTACAAACTGTAAAACCACTATTTGCATCAAACAATTCATACCTTAAATTTTCACTTCTTCCGGCAACATTATTATTACCAAGATCTATATATCCAGCACCGAAAATTCTATAATTTGCATTATTAAAATAATCTTTATCAGGAACTGGATTGCAATTCTCACCAGTGATAAAATTACATCCATAGCTACCATCTGTCTTTTTTGGTGAACTAAAAAATTGCTTTGATCCAATATTACAGATCCATTTTTCAGGATCTTTGTAATCCTCAACCCCAAGAGCCGCAGAAGAATCTGGTTGAATTTGAAATGCAACAAGTGAAGAAATATTGAAATCAAAATCATCAACTGATTTAACCTTTCCGGTCATGGAAATTGAAACATTTGAACCCGGTTGAAATTTAGACTGGGTAGTGGCTATCGAGCCAAATCCTGAAGTTTGCTGGGATTTATCAACCTTGAGTTTTATACTTTCTTGAACTGAATTTAATATGGCACTACCTTCAATCAATTTTATCCTAACCGATGTATTTTTTGATACAACAAAACCATTATTTTGTTTTGACTTTGTAGAAGAAACCGTAGTGTCCTTGTTTAACATTTTTGTCCATGCGCTTTGATAAGCTCTTTTTTCAGTTAAACCGGGTATTAAAGTGCTTATAGTTGAACTTGCACCGGTTCCACTTGCCATAGTTGAGTCAGTTGTTGTAGCGCTAGACAAAGAAGAGGAGTCAATAAATTTCGTATTTAAAGCATATACGTTTGTTTTTGAACTTGATTCGTATTGACCAAAATCGTCAGCCAATATACAGTCATCACCATCCTGACAAGATGACAACAATAGACTAAAAAATATTATAAATATTTTTAAAACACGATTAATACTAGGTTAAAAATAGTCCAAACATTATAAATAATACAAAAATAATAATCAAGTGGCAAATTTAGCCAGTAATTTTTTCCAACCCAGAATTAAAAATATAATGCATTTTTTCTTATACAGAAGTTAAGCTTTTCAGCATTTCTTTTGCCATTATGATTGAAGATTCACTTATATCTTCAGATATCATTTTTGCTATCTCAGTAGCCTTGTCATCATTCGATAGCACCTCAAAGCCAAATGTGTTAGATCTATCGTCTTTTAATGTTTTGACTATTTTAATAAATTTATCCGATATAGCTGCCAAATGAGGATCATGAGTAATCAATATCACCTGATTATTTTTAGCTATTTTTGCTATTTCCATGGCTACTTTTTTTGCTATATTTGCAGATAATCCGGTTTCAATTTCATCGAATATAATAACCGATTTATTCTCCAATTTTTCAGATATAGCTGATTTCATTGCCAATACCAATCGCGAAATTTCCCCGCCTGAAGCAATTGCATTAATTGGTGCAAAATCCGTACCTTTATTTAATCTTGCGGTAAATACAACAGCATCAGATCCAGTTTTTGAAAACCTGTTTTCATCATGGCTTATTTTGATTAAAAATTCCGCATCAATCATATTTAAATCACGCAAAATCAATGTGATTTTTTCCTCAATATCTCTAGCAAAAGCTGATCGTTTGTGGTATAAATCAAGGGATAATGTTTTGTATTTTTCTTTGAGATCAAATATCTCAGCATCCAAATCATTCAATTGTTTTTCCATGTAATCAATTTCCGTCAAGTATCGCTGATTTTCTTCGATAAAATTCCAAACCGAACCCTGAATTTTATATTTATTAGATATTTCATTAATTAATTCTATTCGCTCTTCAATTAAATTTATATCAAAATCAAACTTTCCATTAAAATAAGATATAATATCGGATAATGTATTTTTAGCTTCATCTATCGTTGAATGTGCATTATCGAGAAGATCAGATATTACCTGTATGTTGCTTTTTATTTCACTCGGCAAATCAGATCCATCAAATCTTGATAATGCCAACATGCCAGATGAAAAAGACTCATTTGAGATTTTTTGATCAAGTGCCTCAAAAAAATTTATGGTCCTCTCGGATTTCAAATACTCAACCCTCTTGTCAAACAAATCCTTCTCCTCTCCTTCATAGATTTTATATGAATCAAGATCATTTTTTGCGTTCTCGAGATCTTCGAGATTTATTTTTTTAAACCTCAACTCCTCCATAGCACCATCTCTATATTTTAGTTTTTCAGATAAATCATCATAAATATCAACTATATCTTTTTTTAACTGAAAATAACCCAAACAATCATCCAATATATTTATATGAGAAGATTGTTTAAGCATTTCAAAAGAATCGTGCTGACCGTGTATATTAATAAGTTCAGACATCAATTCTTTAACAAAATTAACGCTTGCTTGAATATCATTTATCATTATTTTACTTGAAGATTCTTTGTTGATTATTTTTTTTATAATCAAAATTCCATCATTTACATCGTACCCACATTCTTCAACCCTTGAAAGTATATTTTTATTTCCTGAGACGTCAAAATTTGCAATAATCACCCCCCTACTTTCTCCGTGTCGTAAAATTTTACCGGACGCTCTATCGCTACCTATAATTATCCCTATTGCATCAAGTATAACGGATTTTCCAGAACCTGATTCCCCTATTATACATGTTGTATTTGTGGAAAATTCTATTTCCAGCTCATCTATTAAAACTATGTTTTTTAAGTATATTGATTTGAGCATTTAAGAAACTTTTTAAATACTATCTCCTTTTAAAAAATTAAAATCAATTTAAATTCTCACTTCATTTGAAATATCTGATGCACTCGATTCATAGAACGAAACATCTGCAAGACTAATTTTTTTGAACTGATCTGATTTTGATATATAATCCTTCATTTGAAAATAATTTTTACTATTATATATCTGAAATTCTATTGCCTCTTTCATTTTTTCTTGCTCTTTTATCTGAGATTTTAAATAATTCACAGCTTTTGATTTACTATAAACCTTTGCTTTAAAAGAGAAAAATGCGAATAAATGTATAAACGTAGCAACGCAAAGAATGCAAAAAGTGAAAAATATTTTTCCAATATATATATCTGTGATCATCTAGATAAAAATTTTACACACACAATATAAAATATAAAAAACTAAAATCAACAAAAAAATTGACTTTTATAAAATTTTCTCAATTTTAAAAAATCATAAGTAATTTCTATAGTAAAATAAAAATCATATTTACAGCGTTTATAATTGTATTTATCTCAATTTTTCAATCAATTGCAGCTAACAAAGATTCTGACTCAAAGGCTTACGTTGATCGCTTATCCGGCGAAATATTCAAAGTCATATCTAATAAAAACATATCCCTCGATCAGCAAAAAAAAATCATCTTACAGAATTTTATCGATGAAATAGATTTTGAATGGAATGGAAGAGCCACATCTAGTAGATTGTTCAGGGAAATGACAGATGAGCAAAAAGTAAGTTTTATAAAAAATTACAAAGATTTTTTGATAAGAATATGGATGCAAAAATTCAAGGGATACAATGGCGAAAAGTACACCGTAGATCCGGCGGAAAAAATAAACGAAAAAGATTCAATAGTGAGAATTAAAATTACAACGCAAAATTCAAGCATTATCAATCTTGAGCTAAAAATTAGAAATTATGGCGATAATTTCAAAATATTAAACATAACAGCCGAAGGAATCGACATTGCAAAAAGCTACAACTCTCAATTTCAATCATATGCCGATAAATACGGGATAAATGAATTGATAAACTATGTTAAAACAGGAGTAAAAAAAGCTCAATAAATATAAAGTCGCTTTTTAAAAAAAAACTTAGCATCACTAGAAAGACTTTCCGCAAGTGCAAAAAGCCCAACCACAATGCCATGAATATATTAAGAATCAATATCAGAAACAGTCAATGCATTTTCAATAATGAAATTTCTTCTTGGCTCAACGACTTCTCCCATTAGAGTTGTGAATACTTCATCGGCTTTTTCAGCATCATCGATCGTAACTCTTATCAATGTTCTTGCGTTTGGGTCTAATGTCGTTTCCCATAATTGGTCAAAGTTCATCTCTCCGAGACCCTTAAATCTCTGAATTGAAGATCCTTTTTTACCAACCTCTTCAATAATTTTTGCAAATTCAATTTGCGATGTAAAAGTAAATTCCGCTTTATTGTGAAAAAATACACAACGTCCCATAGAAACATCACAAGCATTTGTAATCAATTGATTATTAAGAATTTTTACAAATTCCGGCATCAGCAAGGTCTTATCAGTTATCACGAAACGACTTTCAACGCCACGAACCATTCTCGATGCAATCATTTCATTCAAAATAACCTCATTATCATCCTTGCTAACGATAACTTGATTTGCAGAAAATTTCCATCTCTCCTCATCGTAACCAGAAATTAAAGAATTTGCAATATTTTCCATTGCGACAACTTTTTCCTTTAATTGATCAAAATCTGCGAAAATTTTAGCTGATGATTTTGTCAAAATTAAAGCCATTAATACGGATTTATCAATTCTAAGTGGAACTTGAGATACCAATCTTGAAAGCTCAAAAACTCCTTTTAAAACCTCGGTCAAATGATCTCCGGAAACTTGAAGACCTGCTTCATTTACCAGAGTGGATCCATTACTTGCATTGTCTATGATATATGCCGAATAGGCATTTCCATCTTTTAGATAAACCTCTTTCCCATCTTTTTTTACTCTGTATAATGGCGGTTGAGCAATATATAGATATCCTTTTTCAACAATCCCCCTTAATTGCCTAAAGAAGAATGTTAGCAATAATGTTCTAATATGAGATCCATCGACATCGGCATCTGTCATTATTATAATTTTATGATATCTCAATTTTGATATATCCATCAACCCTTTGTCTGCCATAATTCCAAGCGCACCAAGTAGCGTTGTTACAACATCTGATGAAAGTATTCTATCTGCCCTAACCTTTTCAACGTTCAATATTTTACCACGTAATGGAAGTATTGCTTGAGTTTTTCTATCTCTACCCTGTTTTGAAGTACCACCGGCAGAGTCTCCCTCAACAAGAAATAATTCAGATAATGCAGGATCTTTTTCTTGGCAATCGCTTAATTTACTTGGCATTGAAAAGCTATCAAGTGCTGTTTTTCTTCTAGCTAATTCACGAGCTTTTCTTGCCGCAATTCTTGCTTGAGCTGCAAGAGTTATTTTATCAATAATTTGTTTTGCTTCTTTTGGATTTCTTTCAAAAAAATCACATAATTTATCGTATGTAACAGATTCAGCAACCGTTCTAACTTCAGCTGAAACAAGTTTATCTTTTGTTTGAGATGAGAATTTTGGATCAGGAACTTTTGCAGAAATAATGCAAGTAAGACCCTCTCTGATATCGTCAGATGTAACCTCAACTTCCTGTTTTTTCGTCATGTGCTGAGGTATATATTGATTTACAGCCCTTGTTAAACCTCCTCTAAATCCTGCCAAGTGAGTACCACCATCTCTTTGAACTATATTATTCGTAAAGCATTTGCACGTTTCATGATAAACATCTGTCCATTGTAAAGCTATATCAACAACTATATCGTCTTGCGATCCACTTAAATATATCGCTTCATGTAAAGCTACTTTTGATCTTGATACATATTTTACAAACTCCAAAAGACCACCGTCATATTTCATATCGGCTTCTTTTTCCTTTCCAAGTCTTAGATCTTTTAATATAATATGAACCCCTTTGTTAAGAAAAGCAAGCTCCCTGATTCTGTCGTGAAGTATTGAAAACTCGAATTCGTTCTGATTGGTAAAAGTTTCCTTTGATGGCATAAAAGTAACCTCTGTGCCTCTTTTTTTAACACCATCCCTAACGCATTCAAGCGGAGCAACAGCATCACCATGAGCAAATTCCATAAAATGCTCCTTGCCATCTCTGCAAATTCTTAATTTCAACCACACAGACAAAGCATTTACAACGGAAACGCCCACACCATGCAAACCACCTGATACCTTGTACGAATTTTTATCAAATTTACCACCTGCATGTAGCTGAGTCATTACAACCTCCGCAGTAGAAACTCCTTCATCATGCATATCGGTCGGTATACCTCTTCCATTATCAGATACCGTTACCGAACCATCTTCGTTGATTGAAACATTTATTAAATTGCAATGTCCCGCAAGTGCTTCATCTATTGCATTATCCAAAACTTCATAAACCATGTGGTGAAGACCGGTTCCATCATCTGTATCCCCTATGTACATCCCAGGCCTTTTTCTTACCGCATCTAGACCTTTTAGTACTTTTATACTATCTGCTCCATATTCTTGATTTGATAAATCTGACATGCGAAAAATAACTCGTTAATAAACAACAAACCATTCCATCATAAAAAGCAAGGAAAAAATTCAATCCAATCTTACTATATTATTAATATTTTTTCTTCAATTTTTGAGCTTTTTTTAAAATAGCCTGTTTTTCAAAAGCAGAATTTACCCTGTCATGCATTGTTATGCCATTAATGTGATCAAATTCATGCTGAATACAGACAGCCGCCAAATCACTTGCTAAATCTTCATAGCGATTACCATTTTCATCAAAATATTTAATTTTTATAATACTGGGTCTGGCAATCCAAACATTTTGCTCAGGAAAAGACAAACACCCCTCTTCAAAATCATTCATTTCACTATTAATAATTTCTATTTCTGGATTAATAAAACAGTATTGTTTTTCATTCATTGATTTTGATTTCGATTCAGTTAGATCCATAACAAAAATCTTTTTATCGATTCCAACCTGATTAGCAGCAAGACCTATGCCCCTATAAAACCTCATGCTTTCAAACATATCATCTACATTTTGTAATAACTCCTTGTCAAAAGAGTCAACAAGCTTGCACGGTTTTGTTAAAAATGGATCAGGGTAAATTATTAGTTTTAAAAGTGACATTTGATTTAGAAAAATTTCATTGATATAGATAGTTAAAAAAGATTGTTTTTAAAAAATCAAGGTTTAATAAAAAAATACTTGACAAAAAAAAAAGTCGCCTTATTGAAATACAAAATGTTTAAATATATTTATGAAAACAAATACCGAGGCTACAATTTATACATTCGAAGATTTGATGTCTAAATTCAAAAGACACGAGTCAGATTCAGGATCGCCAGAAGTTCAAATCATAAAACTTAGCTTTAAAATAGCATATTTATCAAGACATTTAAACGAATATAAAAAAGATAATGCAGCTAAAAGAGCATTGATAATAATAGTTAACGAAAGAAAGTCACTTATAAAATATCTATACAAAACAAAGCCAGAAATCTGCAAAAAAATTGCCGAAGCAATAGGTATAAGAGGTAAATGGTAAATTTTAATTAATAGAATGACTACAACATACAAAAAATCAGAAACTAACCTTTCTTTTGCTAAACCAATAGCACTTAAGCAAAACATAATAATAAACGCTGAAAATGCGGTTGTTGGAAGAGTTTCTGCCATAATAGCTCAGTATCTAATGGGTAAAAATAAACTTACATTTACACGTGGCGTAGACATGGGTTCCAATGTAATAGTTTTAAACAGTGATAAAATAAAATTTACCTCCGAAAAAGAAACAACCAAAACTTACTGGAGACACACTGGATTTGCAGGTGGAATAAAATCTACAACACCAAGAGAAATGATGGCGAAAGGTAAAAGCGACGAAATAATATCTCATGCTGTAAAAGGAATGTTGCCAAAGAATACATTTGGTAGAAATCTTCTAAAAAATTTAAAAATCTTCGCAAACGCCGAACATAACATAACTCAAAAAATAGACCATGTAATCGACCTACAGAATCTAAATCAGAAAAACATATCAACAAAAAAATAGTATTTTTTAACAAAAATGTCACAAGATAAAATAGAAGAACTACCAGAAACAAAAAAAAAGATCGAAAAGAAAACTAGTTCTCCAAAAGAGAAAAAAAATTCTGATACTCAAAGCTCAAACTTTACTGTAAAAAATGTGAAACAAACAAATAAAGATGGAGATTGGATATCTCATGCTGTTGGAAAAAGAAAATCCAGCATAGCAAAAATATGGATTGCAAAATCAAAAACAAGCTCTTCCGATGCGATTGATTCAATAAAAATCAATAACAAATCTTTTAAAGACTTTTTTGGCTCAAGAGACGTTTACGCATCCAAAATTCTTCAACCATTCGTAACAACAAACACCAATGCCAAAGATTTATTCATAAAAATAACCACTTGTGGCGGAGGACTTACTGGATGTATAGATGCAATCAAGCTTGGAATATCAAGAGCGGTATTTAAGTTTTGTTCTGAAGATGCAAAATCGGCTCTAAAAGTTTCTGGTCTTATGACAAGAGATTCAAGAGTTGTTGAAAGCAAAAAATATGGTCTTAAAAAGGCAAGAAAAGCTGAGAGATTCTCTAAAAGATAATACATCAATATCTCTCTTCTTAATTATATAAAAAAGATGGTAAAAGATTTAAACTTTTATCATCTTTTTTTATTATGGTAACTCTAAGTATAAATCATTTACAATATCCATTATCAAATATTTAAATTTCTTTGCAAATTTTATATAATTATAATGATCTATTATATTTTTCTATTTTGATATCTCAAATCAAGAATATCCGATATACCGCTTGAATGACACTTAATTTCAACTACCTTAATAATATTGTTCTTAATATTTAGATTTTTAATAAATTTTTCCAAACCATCTTCACCACTAAAGAACTCTTCATAAAGTTTTAATCTTTGTAAAAATATGTCCCGATTATCATCTGAACGCTGAGGTGCTCCCGATTTCAAAGAAGATTCTTGCCTTATTTTAAGACCGCTGAGTAATTTATCTTTTTGGCAATTTATAAGAATTATTGAATTTATTTTGAAACCTAGGCTATCTAAAAAACTTTCAGCACTCTTTAACTGGTATTTGTTTCTTGGAAAGCCATCAAGAATGATTTTTTCTGAATTATTATGAATTAAATATTGCCTTAAAAGAGACATTATCACTTCATCGTTAACCATTTTTCCACTCAACATACTGTCGTTAATTTTTTCTTTTAAATTAGTGGATCCATTTTTATCACTTGAATTATTAAACCTCAAAATATCTCCAGTTGAAATATGTTTGTATCCAAATCTGTCTTGCATTAGTCCAGAAATGTAACCTTTTCCGGATGCCGGAGGTCCAAATATTAAAGCTACTTCATGGTTTTTTGAATTTTTATTAAACCACGAGCCGCTATATATTTTTGGATGCGAGCAGGACATCAAGCATAAAGAGACTGAGTATACCACCAATGTTATATATTTTAATCTCATCATGCCACATTTCACAAAAATACTAACAGATACATATCTCTATGGATTAAGAATTTTTGATTCAATAAAACCAGTACCTATTGGTATAAGTCTTCCAACGGTAATGTTTTCTTTGCATCCCCTTAGGTCATCTTTTCTACCAAAACAAGCTGCTGACGATAAAACTTTAACAACCTCTTGGAATGCTGCCGCTGCTAAGAATGAGTCAGTATTAATCGATATTTTTGTAATACCAGTTAAAGATGGTCTAAAATCGACTAATTTTTTACCTCCAGAAGCAAGCAAATCATTTGCCTGATTTACAATAGTCATGTTAACAGAATCTCCAGCAACAAAATTAGAATCTCCAGAGTTCATTACAACGCACCTAGAAAGCATTCTTTTTATAATGATTTCAATATGTCTTTCATTTATGTTTGACCCCTGTAAACCATATACACCTTGAATTTTACTTGTCATAAACCTTATCAGCTCTTCTTTTCCATGGGTAGCAAGAATATCATGAAGATCAAGATCTCCATCAACAAGCGTATCACCGCGGAAAACTTTTTGTCCATTGTCAACTTTAATATAATCACCTTTTTTAATATATATCTCAACTGGATCAACTGTTTTATCCTCTGGTATTATCTCAAGTCTAACTTTTAATCTTGAAGAAGTGTCGATAATAACAACTCCATCGCAAGGTGATATAACGGCAGGTTTTTCAGGAACTCTTGCTTCAAAAATACTGTCAACTATCGGAAGTCCTCCGGTAATATCTTGAATCACGCTTAAATCTGTTTGAATTCTTGCTATAACTTGATTTTTAGATATTTTTTGACCATCTTCACATTGAACAATTGTGTCCTCTGGTAATAGATAAAAAATCTCATTCCCATTTGCGTCCTTCATCAGATATCCATTAGAATCAGCTATTCCTATTCTTGGCATTAGATATCTACCGTCTCTACCAGAGTTTGTCACAACTTTTGCTGATGTGTTTGAGTTTTCATCAAATCTATCTCTATAAGAAATACCTTCAACCATATCAATATACTTTACATATCCATCAAATTCAGACATTACCGGAGTAATGTATGTATTCCAGCTAGAAATTTTTTGTCCAAAAACAATCGATTGACCACTTTTTACAAAGAGTTCAGCAGATCTTGGTAAGCTATACGAAGCTATTACCCTGTTGCCATGCCTCGAAGCTATTGATATCTTAAAGTTATTTTTCAAAGTAAAAATCCTATCTTGTGATTGAGAAAAATCCTGAGATTCAAATCTTATAATCCCATCAGATTCAGAAAGTATTGTTTTTGTGCTTGATCTCGAAGATATTCCACCAATTTGGAATGTTCTCAATGTCAGCTGAGTTCCAGGCTCTCCAATTGACTGCGCTGCAACTATACCAACCGGCTCACCAAGTGCTACCATCTTTCTTCTTGCGACATCTTGACCATAACACATAGCACAAACGCCATTTTTTGACTCACATGTAGCAACTGAACGCACAACTATAAAGTGCAAAGAATCTATTACATCGTAATTTTCTTTCGAAATCATGGTACCTTTTGTTAAAACAACAGATCCATCTTCGCCAATGACATCTTCCGCTATCACACGTCCAGAAACAATTTCAGATAGCTTTTTAGATATTTTACCATCAACCATTAGAGGCTTGAATGTTAATCCATTTTCAGTACCGCAATCATGCTCAGTAACGACGACATCTTGAGCAACATCAACCAATCTTCTCGTTAAGTAACCAGCATTCGCAGTTTTTAGAGCTGTGTCGGAAATACCTTTTCTTGATCCATGAGCAGAATTAAAATATTCCATCATATTCAAACCCTCTTTGAAGTTTGATATAATTGGCGCCTCGATTACATCACCAGACGGCTTTACCATCAATCCTTTCATTCCAGCCATTTGCTTTAACTGAGACTCAGAACCACGGGCACCTGAACTTATCATCAAATAAACAGAATTAACGTCATGAGTATCAGCTCCATCTTTAATAATTTTCATCATGTCTGCAGTTACGTTATCAATGCAACGAGACCACTCATCTGTAACTTTATTATATTTTTCTTTATATGTAATTAGGCCTGATTTTAATTGATTTTCAGCCTCTTTTACAATATCAAAACTGTGCTTTATAAGCCTTTCTTTTGATTCTGGAATTTTAATATCATTCAAACCAAGAGATATTCCTGATTCTGTACAAACTTTAAATCCAAATCTCATTGACTCATCGCAGAAATTAACCACTAGAGCTTGACCATATTTTTCAAGGATATAGATAATAGCTTTAGAAAGATGTTTTGAATTGAACTGATAGTTAAATATTTCAAAATCCTCCAAGTTAAACTCTACTCCAACGAGAGAAAATAAAAATAATCTTCCAGCACATGTTTCAACAATCGCAGATCCTTTATTAGTAAATTTTATTTTTGTATTCCAAGAGATTGCGCTATTTTCACGAGCCATCATAACCTCTGGTATATTGTGAAAAAAAGGAGAGTCGGCAGAATTTGCTCTATCATCAACAAATATAGATGTCGCATAGAACAAACCAAGAATTGAATCTTTTGTTGGAGATATAATTGGATTTCCATCACCAGGATTCAATGAGTTACTTGTTGACATCATTAAATTTCTAGCCTCCATTTGAGCTTCAATCGATATAGGTAAGTGAACAGCCATTTGGTCTCCATCGAAATCGGCATTAAAAGCCTTACAAACAAGGGGATGTAATTGTATAGCTTTTCCATTTACCAAAATTATTTCAAAAGCCTGTATCCCAAGTCTATGAAGTGTTGGCGCACGATTTAATAGAACAACCTTATCAGATATAACCTCTATTAATATATCCAAAACCTCTCCATGACCTCTATCTTGCATAAATCTTTCGCACGATCTAATTGACGTTGCGTAGCCATATGTGATTAGTTTTGAGAATATAAATGGCTTGAATAACTCCATTGCCATAATAATTGGCAACCCACATTGATTTAGCTTCAACTCCGGACCAACCGATATAACAGATCTTCCTGAGTAATCTACTCTTTTACCAAGAATATTTTGTCTAAATCTACCGCCCTTACCTTTTAGATTTTCGGTCAATGATTTTTTTACATCATCAACTTTTGTTTGAGATCCAAGCAAAAGTTCATCAACAGAATACTGAAGCATTCTTTTTTCATTTTTAATAATGATTGCTGGAGCACCAATTTCCATTAAGCGTTTTAATCTATTATTTCTATTAATTACCCTTCTGTATAAATCATTTAAATCAGATGTTGCAAATTTTCCACTATCCAATGGCACCAAAGGTCTTAAATCTGGAGGTAAAATAGGCAAATAACGCATTACCATCCAGTCCAATTTATTTCCAGAAGTTTTAAATGAAGAGAAAAATAAAAGTCTTTTTTCGGCAACTTTTTTCTTCATTTTTGATTTACTTTCACTTATCTCATTTGCTAGATTAACTATTTCTTCTTCAATATTTATAGAAATCAAGGCCTCTCTTATACCCTCTCCACCTATTCCAACCTTAAAAGACTCATCACCATATGCATCCAAAGCATCAGCATACTCCTCATCGGAAATAACCTGATGTTTTGTAAATGGAGACGTTCCAGCATCTAAAATAATATAAGCCTGGTAATAAGCTACTCGGGATACATCTTTCATCGAAACTCCAAGAGCAGTAGATATTTTAGAAGGTTGAGACTTCAAAAACCATATGTGCACCACTGGAACCGCAAGATTAAGATGTCCCATTCTTTCTCTTCTTACGCTTGATGTTGTAACTTCAACCTCACATTTTTCGCAAACTATACCAGCATATTTTATTCTTTTATATTTACCGCAAAGACATTCGTAATCTTTGACTGGTCCAAATATTTTAGCACAGAATAATCCATATTTTTCTGGATTAAAATTTCTATAGTTTATAGTTTGATTATTTAAAACCTCGCCATAAGAATTAGAAAGTATATCTTCTGGAGAACATATACCTAGTGATATAGAGGAAAAATCTAGATTGCTATTTTTTTGTAATCCTTGCATAATGAAAAAAGAAATAACGATATTATTGATTTGTATTAATTGCCAAACTCATCTCTAAGAGAAACTTTTAACCCAAGGGCAGAAAGTTCTTTTAGTAGAACATTGAAAGATTCAGGAGTTCCAGATTTATAATCAGGATTCTGGGATATTATAGAGCTATACATATTTTTTCTTCCCTTAATATCATCAGATTTAACCGTCAACATTTCATTAAGAACATGAGCAGCACCATAAGCTTCAACAGCCCAGCACTCCATTTCCCCAAGTCTTTGTCCTCCAAAATTTGTTTTACCGCCAAGTGGTTGCTGCGTTATTAAACTGTAAGGTCCCACAGATCTTGCATGTATCTTTTTGTCAACCATGTGGTGTAACTTCAAAATATACAGTATACCAACAGAGATTTTTCTTTCGAATTTTTCTCCAGTTAGACCATCATAAAGATCAACCTGACCCGACTTATCAAGCCCAGCATTTTCAAGTATAGTCTGAACTTTTTCATAATTTGCACCAGAAAATACAGGAACTGAGTAAGGTATTCCTTTGGAAAGTATTTTTGCTGAATATATAACTTGATCACTAGAGAATTTATCAATATCTGATTTTAAATCAGCGCCAAGAACAACATCTTTGATCACTTTTCTTACATCCTCTACGTTTTTGTAATCTTTTAAAGCCTGTGAAACTTTTTTTCCAAGCTCCATAGATGCCAACCCAAGAGCAAGCTCTAAAACCTGACCTAGATTCATTCTTGCAATAATACCCAATGGATTTATGATAACATCTATTGGAGTTCCATCTTTCATGAATGGCATATCGGCAGTTGGAACAATTTTAGAAACAACACCTTTATTACCGTGCCTTCCAGCAACTTTATCACCTGGTTGTATATTACTTTTAGAGGCTATGGTAACCTTTATTTCATACAGTACACCGTTTGAGAAGTCTTTTTCCTCAGAAACAGATGACAACGCCATCTTGCCCTCATCTTCAATTTTTTTTGATGCAAGTATGTAAGATTCACACAAGCTAGTAAATGATTTTCCTGCAGCCTCATCTTGCAATTTTATCTTTGCGATATCCTTAATCGAGCCAATTGAATCAAAAATTTCAGCCGTAATAACCTTATGTTTTGCATATATTTTTGCCTGAGGTGATATATCAAATCCATTAAAACGATCCAAAAAGTCTTGCGCTGCAGCATTTTTTATAATATTTAACTTATCGGTAATATCTTCATTTATCGCATGTATTTTTCTTATCTCAGCTTCAACTTGAGTTCCAATTTTTTCAACACCTCGTCTAGAAAAAATTTGAACATCTATTACGGTTCCATGGTATCCAGATGGAAGAGATAATGAGGTATTTTTTACATCAGATTTTCCATCTCCAAATATAGCTCTTAATAGTTTTTCCTCTGGAGTCATTGGTGATTCAGCTTTTGGAGACACCTTTCCAACCAATATATCGCCAGGAGATACAAATGTACCAATTTTTACGATACCAGACTCATCTAGATTTAACAATGCAGATTCTGGAACAGACGGTATGCTTCTGGTTATTTGCTCAGATCCAAGCCTTGTATCCATAACGGAAACAGAAAATTCTTCTATGTTAATAGATGAAAATTTTTCATCATGAACGACTTTCTCAGAAACTATAACTGAGTCTTCAAAACCGTATCCATTCCATGACATGAATGCAACTTTTACATTCTGACCAAGAGATACCTCCAAACCCTCCGATGACATAGTATCGGCTATTGCTTCACCAGAAGAAACAAGATCTCCGATGCTAACGCAAGGTCTGAAATTCCTACATGTAGAATTGTTTGTCCTTTCAAATTTTTTCAAATCAAAGCAGTGTAAATCACTTGTATTTACATCTTTTACAATTATTTTTCTCGAATCAGCATAAACAACAGAACCATCAAAGTCTATTTTAATAGATGAGTCAGATTGCATTCCAATAAACTTTTCAAAACCAGTTGCTATAAGCGGCGCATCCGGAGATATTACCGGAACTGACTGACGATGCATATTCGAACTCATCAAGACTCTATAAGAGTCATTAGCTTCGCAAAATGGTATTAAACTTGCGGT
>CAMCTP010000006.1 GCA_945878495.1 Rickettsia typhi
CTTTTGCTCTTATGTTGCATATGATTGCCGTAAGATGATTTATTATAAAGAGATTCACCTCCATCAGTAGATTCACCTTCATGAATAAGATATTTTAGACGACGATTTGTTTGTTTTTTACTACCATGATAACGATAATTGCCAATAGACGAATTATCTGAAGAATTCACACTGCTTTCTGTTGACTGAGCAGTAGATTGACCGCTGTTTTGACGACTAATTGGAATGTTTTGTGTGTTTTTTTTAACTTCATGCTCAACTAAATCAAGTCCAGTATCAATAAATTTTGAGCTATTTTTAGAAATATCTTTCTTACTCCTTAGCGTTGATATTAATGTAAGACCTCCCGTCAAGACAGGCAAAGCAAGTGGAGCAAGTATTGCTATAATTCCAGCACCAGACATTGCCGCAATTATGCAAGCAATTACTGCGACAATAGCAGATATAGCAACACCTACAGCTTTTGTATTTTTATTTGCTCCATTTCTATTATTGAGATTAAAAGATGATGTAATTCCATTTGCTACTTTTTTTGCAAAATTTCTTATTACCGAATCCTGCGGTTTTGAGTCAGAGCTTATCCATGAATCCGTATTAATATTATGTTGAATTTTTCCATCTTTAAAAAATTGTTTTTCAAATTTTGAATCAGAAATCAACCTTCCTCCACAAATATGCTCAATATAATCTTTTATACCATCTGCAATTTTTATTGCACCTATCAATTTAGGCTCGGTCATAGATTCGGCAATCTCATGCAAATCGTGTATCATTTTTCCATCTAAGCCGCTTCCCTTTATAACATCTAACAATTTAACATTTAATTCTTCTTTATTAAGATTAATATTTCCTTTACGCTGTTCTTGTATTTTAATTTTATTTCTATATTTATTTATTTTACCTTGAAAAGCCTTTAATTTAATTCGAAATGATAATTCATCATTAGAATTTCCTTGAGTGGATTGTTTTAAAATATGAGCTATATTGTTGTTTAAAGAATTGAAGCTATCTTTATAATCTTTATCACTCTTTGTTTGTGGTTTAAATTTAACAACCTTATTAAATAAATTAGCTAATTTTGGATTATTCAATACTTTTGCATAACCTAAGTTCGGTATTATTTTTGGATTATTTAGTACTTTATCCACCAATCCTCTAACTTTTTCATTTTCTTCAGCATCTCCACCTCCATTATTTATATAGTTTACCAATTTATTTATATCTTCTTCTGCTGCTAATATTTGCGATATTGTTTCAAGGTTTGCAACATCAGATGAATCTTTCTTCTTCTTCTTAAATATAACATCTTCAATGATAGATTTTAAATCCCCTGAATCGCAAAAATTTTTATTTTTAACAAAGTTAATTAATTTTTCAGGCTTGATATATTGCTTTTCATAAGCACCGGCACTCCGTTCAACACCTTCTCTAGCAACGTCATAAATAAGCTTAGAGTTCTCAAGACTACTTCTCAGCCAACCTTGAAGCTCGACATAATCATAACCTCTATCTTTTACTTTGTTTAGTAAAAATTCATCAATATTGTCTGCATTTTTTATAATGTCTTCTTCTGTTATTTTTTTTAAAAAATCTTCATATTTTTTTTCTTTCAATGAATCTTTGACAAGATATACCAAGGTATCTCTTAAAAATTGAGATCCGCTTTTATTTTTAATATAATTTGGATTTAATGCTTGACCTAAGCTAAACGAAGCAACGGATCCATAAACGGAATTAATGCTAAGAATATCCTCAGAATCATTCCTATTTTTCCCCCTTAAATCTTTTGAATTTGATATTTTGTGAAGAGCCAATTGATCTCTATGTTTGATAAAACTATCAAAAGGAATTTGTTTCACTTTTTTATATTTTTTTAAATAACAATAATTAATATTATAAAATAAATAATATTCAAGTGTTAATTTCTAAAAAAAATTTCTCACTTGCTAAATTTTTTGCCTTACTTTCGCACATAATATCAAAACTCTCCAAAAAACTACCAGCCCATTGATTTACCTTTGCATTCCAATAAAAGTCTGAATGAGCTCTTAAGTGCTGTTTTTTGTAACCCGTAGATAGCAAATTTACCATATTTGGTAAATCTTCGCACGAATGTCCAACAAGAATATCCTCTCGTGAAATTGAATAATGCATTGTCGGCCTAGCCCCACGCCAACTATCAATAACTTTTTTTGTATCTTCATTTTCAAGTTCAATGTAATTTCCCGTTTTAATCCAATGATGATGTATATCCAATACCGTTGGAATAATATCAGAAAGCTCAAGACAGCTTTCAACGCCATAGCTCATTTCTTCATTTTCAACTGTTATACAATTTCTTGCCTCTGGAGATAATTTTCCATAAACCGCTCGCAATCCTTCTGGTCCTTTTTTTCCGGAAATATGAATATTGATTTTAAAATCTTGAAAACTATTACCATACCCCATAAATCTCGCTAAATCTGCATGATATTCGAATTCTTCAATCGATCTTTTTGCTATATTTTCATCGGCCGATGCAAGAACGCAAAACTGACCGGGGTGCATACTAAGACGCACATTGTGCAATTTTGCAAACTCAGAAATTCCTGATAAATTCTTCGCTATAGCTGAAATGACGTCTTGTTTTTGATAAAAATAAACCCAATCTGGGTGTGTATAAAATGGCAAAATTTCGCTACTAATTCTTACCATTCTTAACTCGGGTTTTAACTTTGCAACTCTTTCAACTAACAATCTCACGGATTTAGTGTTGTGTAATATAACGCTAAAAAGCTTCTCCTCTGCCGCATCTTTCTTTTGACTGGCAAGCCACTTCATTGTGGTTGTCATGGTATTGTATTTTTTACAATCATCAATATCTTTTATCCCCTTAATCTGATTATCATTATCAATCCATTTACAAGCAAATCCAATCTTAAAATTTTTCATTTTTTTATTAATTTTGTTAAAAAATACTTGCTTTTATTTTAATTTACAATAACTATGATTAAACATATAAATCTATGAAAAAAAAGCAAAAAATTATATCAATCTCAGCAATTTTAGGAATAACTATAACGACATTTATCTTGATCAATTCATCAAAATATATATCAACGGATAACGCAAAAATTAAAATATCAAACATACAAATAAGTTCCGATGTATCTGGGTTTGTATCAAAAATATTTGCACAAGAAAACGATTTTGTCAAAAAAGACCAAGAAATTTTACAAATCGACAACAAGCCTTTTTTAATTAACTACAAAGAAAAAAAAGCACTATATAGCTATTGTGCAGAGCAGGTTAAAAAAAACAAAGAGCTAGTAAAGCAAGAATTTATATCAAAATCAGAATTTGATAAAATAAACTCTCAATGCGAAGCTACAAAAGAGGCAATGGAATTCGCGAAATATAAACTTGAAAATACAACAATAAAATCTCCTTCAGATGGTTATGTCAACAATGTTGACCTTAAAGTTGGGGACTATGTTAATGAAAAAAGACCATTATTTAACATTATCGACCAATCAGAGATATGGGTCGAGGCAAATTTCAAGGAAATAGAAATAGAAAATGTAAAAATTGGCAATAATGCAACAGTAAAAGTTGATGCTTTTTCGGGTAAAAAATGGCATGCAAAAGTTAGCGGAATAAGAAAAGCTACAAACTCAGAATTTTCAATGATACCATCGCAAAATACATCAGGAAACTGGGTTAAAGTTACTCAAAGAATTATGATTAAACTTCAATTCACAGATGATCAAGACCTAAAAAATCTTGCATCAGGAATGAATGCAGAAGTAAAAATAAATACGAAAGACTAATTTTAAATTATAAGTGTCATCAAGAGTTCTGCATCCGGAAAGTTCAAAATTAATAGACCTAATAACGCCAATAAGCAAAAGAATAATCACATTTTTCTTAATGGCCGCAACGGTAACAGTTGTTTTGGATATGACAATTGCAAATGTTGCACTTTCTAGTATCGCAGGAAATATCGGCGCAACTCACGAACAAAGCTCATGGATTCTGACATCGTACGTAGTTGCTGAAACTGTAGCTATGCCAATGACTGCTTGGTTTGTCGGAAAATTCAATGCAAAGAAAATGTTCATTTACTGCATTCTAGGATTCACCGCCAGCTCTTTGTTATGTGGTGCTTCAACGACAATTACGCAAATCGTATTTTTTCGATTTATTCAAGGGTTGTTTGGTGCGGGAATTATACCGCTTTCACAATCTATATTAATCGATATGAATGAAGCAAAAGACCAGGGAAAAGCAATGGCTATATGGGGTATGGGAATAATGATAGGTCCAATACTTGGGCCAAGTCTCGGAGGCTATATTACAGAATATTACAGTTGGAGGTACATATTTTTTATAAATTTACCAATTGGTATTTTATCAACAATTGGACTGCTAAAATATCTACCGGAGATTGCATCAAAAGGCAGAAAATTTGATTTTCTTGGGTGTTTTTTATTTTCGGTTTTTATATGCTCGCTACAGCTATTTTTAGACAGAGGAGAGGAAAAAGACTGGCTTGAATCTGGTGAAATAAAAACATATTTATTTCTTTGTATAACATTCTTTGCTGGCTTTATTCATCACGTTGTTTTTTCAAAAAAGAAAAACACAATCATAAATATGGATATATTTAAAGACAAAAATTACGCTGTAAGTACAATATTTTCGTTCTGCGTTGGAATGATACTTTTTTCATCCATGTCAATATTGCCACCTTTTATGGAAACAATCCTCGGATATGATACAATTCAGTGCGGACTTTTGCTTGCCCCAAGGGGTTGCGGCGTATTTATTGCAATGTTTATGTATGCGAAATTTGGCAATAAAATCGACCAAAGGATAATAATAATTGCAGGCTTTTTATTAATAGGGGGGTCAATGTATCAAATGACAGACTACAGTGAGTACACTTCTACTATTGACATTTTAATACCGTCAATCATACAAGGAGTTGGGCTTGGTTTTTGCTTTCCTCCATTATCGGCAATAGGATTCTCGACCCTTGATCCAAAATTGCGATCAGAGGCAACATCGATATTTAGCCTTATAAGAAACATAGGAAGTAGCGTTGGTATATCAATTATCATATTTTTTTCCAGCAGATCATCAAAAGAAAACTATGGAATATTATCGGAAAATATCAATCCATCATCTAAAAACTTTATTCATTATACAGATATCGCTGAAAAAATGGGGCAGGGCGAGGCTATTCAAGGACTGATGATTCAAAATGAATTACTTCGTCAGTCAATGATTATCGGCTATTTAAATACCTTTAAACTAATCATGGTACTCGCTCTATGCGTTATACCTCTTGTTTTAATAATCAAAAAATCCAACAATTTTAGCAACAACAATGAAACCATGGCTCATTAAAACAATATCAACACTTCTATCAATAGTAGCTGTTTGCATCAAAAATATAGATGTCAAAGCTATCGAAAATCAACCTAACTGTAAAAATATTTCAGAATTCTATAAAAATAAAGCACTTAATTTTTCCGATCTAATAAACCTCGGGCTTTGCAACGATCCAAAAACAAAAGAGGCTTTTGAAGCAACAATGATTCAAAAACACAGTTTAAAAAAAGGCTATTCCGACTACATGCCAAGGATAAATGCACAAGCTTCTTACAGAGAAAATAAAGTAAATGCCGAAACTTCAAAGCTAACAACCTCAAACCCAAATTTGATTTCCATAGCAGCTCTGACAGGCGGGGCAATTAATGGTAAAAATGACATACAGTCATATGGTATAAATTTTGACTGGTTGATATACGATTTTGGGTCAAGAGAAGCAGGAATATCTACACTAAAAGAAAAGTTAAAAGAATACGAATACCTACAAAGTAACGCCTCGCAGGAAATAATTTTCAAAATTACATCACTTTATTATCAATATCTATCATCTGAAAAAGAGCTTGAGGCTGCTATTGAAAATGAAAAGCTAACAACCACTCTAATCAAAAATGCCGAGATTAAACAAAAAAGCGGTCTCGCTTCAAAACTTGATAAACTTCAGGCTGAATCAGCAAATGCACAAGCAATGATTCTAGTCTTAAATTCAAATGCAAAATTAAATATTATAAAACAAAAATTAAAATCCGCAATTCATTATTCCGAAATGCCATTAATGCAAAACCAAGAAAAACGCAATATTATTACCATAGCAGAGCGTCAGAATCAAATGAAAAATATTGAAACTCAGATAAATTCTGAGGCAAAAAATAGCAATCACCCATTGTTAAAAGCTGCGGCGGCAAAAATAAATCAACAAAACCAATTGATAAAAAAAGTTATTTTGTCAAACTTACCACGAATATCTGCAATTGGAGGTATAAATAAATACGACATTAATTCTCAAGGAGATTTCAATATAAATGCAACAAATCGATATATAGGAGGGCAGGTTACATTGCCTATATTTTCTGGTTTTAGCGATATCGAAAATATTAATATAGCAAAAAGACAGAGAGATTTTGAAATTGCACAAAAAGAATCTCTTGAAAGAAATATTGAAGATGAAATAATAGAGTCTTACGAGGAGCTAAAAGCAATTTCGGAGGGAATAGTTTATGCGGAAAATTTCCTTAAAGTTGCCATTGAAGCTGAAAACAATGCAAGAGAAAGATACAAACTTGGAGTCGGAAACATAATTGATGTAATACATTCGCAATCTAATTTGATATCAGCAAAAGAAAATAATGCAAAAATGCAATACGGATGGTGGATATCCAAAGCAAGATTTCAAAAAGCAATGGGAATGCTTTATGTTTAGCTTCTTGGAATTATTTAAAACCTTCGATAATTTTATTAAATTGATTTCTTTTATCTTGATCTTTCAAGAATAATCCGGAATATTTTATTGTAGTGGTGATGGAATCACATTCTTTAACGCCCCTTAGAATCATACACCCATGAGAAGCTCTGACGTAAACGGCCACCCCAAGGGAATCTGTTGCTTGTAATAATTTTTCAACAATTTCACTCGTCATTCTTTCTTGAAGCTGTAATTTTCTAGTAACAGCATGTATTATTCGAGCTATTTTACTAATACCAATAACGCTTTTGCTTGGTATATAAGCGGCATGAATAACTCCAGTTATTGGTAACATGTGATGCTCGCATGTTGATGCAAAATTTATCCCCTCAACAGCAACAATGTCATGATACTGAAAATCATTGGCAAATTTTTTACTCAGATCGTCAATCTCAATGTCATAACCAGCGAATAATTCATCATAAGCTTTTATTACTCTTGATGGAGTATTTTGCATAACCTCTTGATTTGCAGTTCCAGAAGAGGCATATTTTATCAAGGTTAAAACAGCATCTTCTGCTTCTTGTCGGCTTGGAATTTTATTTACTAATTTGTGCTTTTTTTGCTTTTTTAAAATCCACATGAGATAAGAAAATGGATAAAAATATAATACCAACTCCAATAATTTCATTTTTTTCTACGGTTTCACCGAGCAATAGAATGCCGAGTATAAATGCAAAAATTATTTTTGAGAAGTCCAAATTTTGCAATCTTGATATACCTGAATTTGCTATACTGTAAGATTTTACCAGCGAGAACAAAGATATCGTCGTAATAACTATCACCAGCGGAATCTCAAAACTTGATACAAAAACCGATGGATCAAATCCTCCATTATATCCAAAATAGCCAACAGCAAAACATGAATAAAAGAAGTTATCGTAAAACATTACCTCGAAAACGCTGCTTTTAGATTTATTTCTCGTTCCAACATGCATGGCTGCTTTAAAGCACATATGAAATAAGAGTATAACATAATATATATTATTGATTGATATTTTTTCAGACACATAAACGCAGGCGCCAACAAAAGCAAGAATACCATATAGCCAATGCTTTAGTTTTGTTTTCTCGCCAAGAAAAAAAGTTGCGAATATCATTACCAAAAATGGAGTTGCATGAGTTATAACAACAGCATCTCTTGGCTCTATGTGCTGTATTGAATACATTTTTGTTACCGCTGCTACCATAGAAGCAGATAGAATTAAATTAGCTGGTTTAAAAATTTTAAAATAAAGCTTATTTTTCCATATATATTTGAAAAAAAATACATTATATAAGGCAAAAACTCCAATATTCATATAAGAAGCAATTTCCAAAGTTTTCATTCCGGTTTTATTTGCAAAAAGCTTTATAACAGTATATAATAATGCATTAAAAAGAGCGAAATTTAAATATAATATGGAATCACCCTTAATAAAAGATTTCATCTATTTGAAAAAAAAATGTTTTTGTAATTTATGTTTGATTTCATTGTTTTGATAGCTTGAAAACCTAATTTTTTCCATCTATTGCAGAAAAAATAGATTTCTTGTTTGATCTAAATTGATAAAAAATCAAATTGTCTATATGCGATAAATTACCGGAGAAAGATTTATTATTCTCAATCATCGATAAATTTAATATTTTTTGCTTTACTTCATTATCAGATTCTCCTTTGCAACGTAATATTTTTTCTTTATAATCATTTTCAATCAAAGAAATTTTCTCTGAAATCAGATCTTTTTCTGAATTTATAGAATTCTTAGCAAGGTCTATTTTTATTTTCAAATTCTGTGCTACAGATTCAATTGTTAAAACTGCATTTGATCTGTTTTTTATTGATTTATATAATTTTTTTGCAAAAATATTAGATACAAATATATAAAGCATCATCGAGAATACTGCAGTCCAAAATGAGTTAGATAGATAAAATGAAAACTCTAATTGAGGAACAGAAATCATTAACTAAATAACAAACAGAAGTATAAATATTACAACGAGAGCAAAAAGACCCATTGCCTCACAAAGTCCAGCTCCAACATATATATACTTTGATATTTTTTGTTCAGATTCAGGATTTCTTGATATACCTTTTATTGCTGAAATAAATATTAAACACACAGCAAAAGCAGAAGAAGCTAGAACTATACCCAGTATAGATACGGCTAGATATTTCATTGAAATTGGATCCATATGAAACAAAAAATATATACTTAATAATAGAAACCAAGAATAATTATTTGCAAGTTTTATTTTTCTTTTTTTATCGTCATGACTGTATATTTTACTAATATCAGTCCAAGTCCAAGATATATTATACTTGTAAAACATATACCAAATATAACGGAAGCAATTTCAAGATTTGGAGTTATAGCATCTTTTGATCGCAAAACTCCATAAACAACCCACGGCTGCCTGCCAATTTCAGTTACATACCAACCAGCAATCGTTGCAACAACTCCCAATGGAATTGATGCTATTGCTAGATTAATCATAATCTTATTAAACATATTGCAAATCCAAGATTTTGATGAATTTTTCCATCCAATCCAAGATTTTCTAATTGCAACCTGAAACCAAAGTGCTATAAAAAGCATCAAAAATCCCGATCCAACCATTATTCTGAAGCAAAAAAATGGCATTTTCACAGGTGGTCTTTGGTCGGTTGGAAAATCTTTAAGTGCCGGAATTTCTCCGTCAAGTGTGTGTGTTAAAATTATACTTCCAAGTTTTGGAATAGAAATTTCAAAGTCATTCTTCTGCTCTTTTTCATTTGGAATGCCAAATAAAACTATAGGCTGACCTTTTGATCCATCTTGATGAATTTCGTTTTCCCAATGTCCTTCAAGAGCTGCTATTTTCGCAGGCTGATACTTCAGGGTATTAAGACCGTGCATATCTCCCAATACGATCTGCAGCAAACCAGAAACGATTAATATTAAACTAGAGATGTTTGCAGTCAAATTAAATTTTTCAAGTGACTCATTCTTTTTAATTTTAAAAATCGAAATACCAAGAACAAACATCGATGCCGTCATAATTGAAGCATTTATCATATGAAAGAATCGATAAGGAAAAGATGGGTTAAATATTATTTTTTGCCAATCCTTAGCAATCAATATTCCATTTTCAAGAGCATATCCATCTGGAGTTTGCATGAATGAATTTGCCGAAAGTATCCAAAATGCAGATGTTGTAGCGCCAATGGCAACCATTAAACTTGAGGCGAAATGATATTTTTTTCCCACTTTATTCCAACCAAAAAGCATTACACCTAAAAATGAAGCCTCAATAAAAAAAGCACTCAACACTTCAAAAGAGAGCAGGGGTCCTAAAATATTACCACCAGTATCCATCAATTTTGAAAATGTCAACCCAAACATAAAAGACATTGTTATTCCCGTAACAACTCCTACGCCAAACAACATAGCGAATATTTTTGTCCAAAATTTTGCTGAATCTAGATATTTTTCTTTTCCTGTTTTTAAATAAAGACCCTCCAAGAGAGATATTATCCAAGCCAAACCTATGTTTATAGTTGGAAATATAATATGAAAAGTGATAGCTATAACGAAATAAATTCTTGCAAGCGTGAATTCCATTTTAAAATAAAATTTACATATTAATATCGATTTGACATAATTGATTATTTTTGTCAAGTAAATTTATTAAAAAAAGCTTGATTTTTTATAATAATCCATTTTATATATTGTTGAGTTTCTCTTGAAAGTGAAAAATAAAACAAAATACATTTTACAAATAACGACAACAGCATTTATTGTTATTTTTAATAGCAAAGCATTTTGCTATCAAGTGGAATCAAATCAAGATATGGAAATTGAATCCATAAAATCATCAACTCAATACGGAGAGTCAAATTTAGCCTACAAAGATTATAGACCGGAGAAAAATTTTACCTACAAAGAATTCAATGAATCTAGAGATGGAATAACTGTTAATGTAAAAACAATAAACACAAAAAATATCATTCAAAATGAAAACAAGTGGATTATGCGTGGCAAGAAATGTGCAAAATGTCCAATAATAAAAAAGCCGAAAAAAACAGTAAAAAAAAGAGCTACGAAAAAAATAATCAAAAAAACAACACCAAAGCCAAAAGAAAGAATCAGAACAATAGTAAAAAAAATTATCATATACAGAGAATCAGAAAAAGAAGTTTCAACGCAGGTCAATGTTAACGTTATTAATCAATTAAATGAATCAGAAATTAGATGCGAATAATTTAATAAAAAAAATTAAATTAATTCCAGTTTTTACTATATACATAATAGAATTTATATTCATTGTTAATCTACTATTAATTACTAGATTAATTCCATTTAGAATTTCATCATTTATATTCGGAAATCTGCTTGGTAAAATATTCTACCATACATCATTTTCTTCAAGAATAAAAAATAATTTAAGAAAAATATACCCATTAAGCGAAGAGAGTTTTATAAACTCAATGACAAAAAAAATATGGATAAATGCCATGCGTTTTATAGCTGAAACTTCTCACTGTCTTGGTTTCGGTGTATCGTTATTAAGAAAAAATGTTAAATTTACAAACGAAGAGCATCTTTTAGACTTGGTAAAAAAGGGGAAATCTAGTATCATTTTAACATCTCACATTGGAAACTGGTGGTTTCTAGGAAAATTCTTTAAATTGCATAAAATGTCAGTTTCTTCATTCTATAGGTCAACAAAAAATCCATTTACAAGATTTATTTTTAAAGCCGGAAGTATGGAATTAATTGAAAAAAATCACATGAATCCAGCCAAAGTGGGAAAAATAATAAAATCAAAAGGTAAGTCACTGCTTATATTTCAAGATCATAGAGAGTTTGGCGGTGAAAAATTAAAACTACTTGGACAAGATGCAATGACAGCTGTTTTCTTTGCAAAAATTGCAACAAAACATCAGATTCCAGTAATATACACTTCCTGCATCAGAAATAAGATTAAGCCAACTAAATTTAACATGACTTTTCAAAAAATATACGACCCAGAATCTGATAAAAATATTGAATTTTTTGAACTAGCACAAAAGGCAAATGATGTAATTTCGGCAGACATAGAAGCCAATAAAGAACAGTGGTTCTGGTTACACAAAAGATGGAAAATGTAGTATAATGATAAAGGCAGATTTCTATCAATTCCATCAAAAAAACTTCTCATTTCATCAAAAGCAAAATCTCTGGTAAAAATAGTACCAATATCCTGATTTATAATTTCTGCAAATCTGTCATATAAAATCTTGCTAACTATATACCTACAGACATTTAAAAATAGTATACTTAAAAAATACAAATATCATTCAAGCTATGATTTTCATTTGGTAAAATATTATCTATTTTGCTTCTATAAATTCATTTGCAAATAGTTTTTATCTATTTGTTTTAGAATCTTTATTATATTTAATTTATTGCTACCAAGCGGTATTTGAATAATTTAAAATATTGTGATTTCTGGTTGCGGAAGATGGATTTGAACCATCGACCTTCAGGTTATGAGCCTGACGAGCTACCAGACTGCTCTATTCCGCATGCTACTATTTCTGATATTTTTTATTTGTCAAGATAATTATTTTTCAGCAAACATCGAAAATAAAATCTTAAATGCAATATCCTCATGATCATAATTTCCCAATTGAATCTCTTTTTCAGCAAAACTCAAAATTTCTTGGTTTTTCTTTTGTATATTAGTATAGCATTTATCGATAGTTTTTTCTGAAATAATAGAAGTTTTATGAATATTTGTTCCGATAGAGGTTTTAACTTTTTTTAAGATTGTCTTGTAATAAGATCGTAAAACCATCGATTCAAACTTCATTGCATCATTCAATATTTCAAAAATTTCATCTTCACGAATAAGGTCTAAAGTTTTAGATTTTTCGATCACAATAGATGTATCCTTCATGTATAAATAAGGAGTAACAGTTTTAATATAGCTATCTGCTATATAAAAATCAGAATTTTTTTTATATTTAGCTTTCTCGCTCATATTTTGCCTAAATAAAACAATATCAATGATAAAAAATAAATTATAAATTACTGAATTCAATACAACGCAGGGGTACATTTTTATTAAATTTTTTTGAGTATTGACAATATTAAAATTCTCACCTCCATCACCAAAAAATTTACCAGATCTATCGTTGCTAATATAAGAAATATATTTATTCATTATTTCATTTTTCGCCGTGGCTTTTTTATATTTTATGTTCTTTATAAAAAAATATTTTACAAAAAGAAGTTCGTAAATCTTCGACTTCAAACTCCCGTATATATAATTTATCAATAGCTCCTTATAAAAAAAATAATTACAAACTTTGTTATCATGTTCAAATTTTTTAACTTTTGAATTTTTAGCAATGTTTTTTTCTAAAAAAGTTGATATATCTATCATTGACGAACAATCAGCAATAGCTGATTTAAGTCTGATTTTTAAATTCCTTAAATCTTTATCCGAATTCTTTAATTTCAATACTGTTAACTGATATTTTTTCATAATATTTGATATCTTCAAAAAACGCTTTTCCATGCTAATGGCATTTTTATCCAATTTATCTTCTTTTTCACTTATTTTTTTTGCCCTATGAATTGCAAATCGTATATCTGAAAGTTTTATTTTATTGAGTATTAATCGATAATCCATATATCGCAATTATAAGTTTTTCAAAATTTTATCTAAAAAATTAATTTCAAGATTTAAAAAATTATCAAAAATTCTTAATGCATCAAGCTTTTCATCCTTGTTCATGTTTTTATATAGTCCGTTCATTCTAAAAATAGCTAATTCAACGCTGCAAATCCATTCTGATGAAAATACAATATCAAAAAAAGAACCAATATTATCATGTAATTTATTTTGATAAAAATTTTCATTGTGTTGCATTAAATAATAGAATATAATGCTGCTCATGGCAAAGCCTAAAATATTTAACTCCATTGAGTCTTTTGAATTCACAATATTTTCATTAAAACCAATATTTCTTATATATTTTGGTTTTTTATTCGTTATTTTAAAATACTCGTCAATAATTTTAGTTTTTCCATTATGAATATAATCTGCTATCTCTGAAACCGAATCAATCTTTAAAGATTTATTTCTAAAATTCATCTCCTTTTGAATATCGAGTGCCAAGTTAATTTTATGAGTTAAAAATGTTATATCGTATTCCAAAAATTTTTTATATTTGTCAATATCTAAATCTCCCTTTATCATTATTTGATAAAAATCATTATTTACAAAACATAAGAACTTATTCTTGACTTCTATAAAACTGTCTTTATAGATAAGAAAATCTTCTTTTTGCAATTTAAATGAAGTCAACATTAGACAATACGGTAAGAACAATTTTTCACATATGTTTATAAAAATCAATAAAAATTTACACCAAAACTTTGTTGCAATATTTTCGATAATTTCTATAATTCTTTGCAATCAATCTTTCGCAAAAACAACCGGTCTTTCAATTGGCTTTATATCTGGTAGTTCAAATTATGAATATGATAATCAAACTTTTGATAAGACTACTGCAAGTTTATCAGGAAAAAACCCGAAAATGTCTCAAATGTCAGGATCGTTAACCGATTCAAATAATATCAGAGGGGTAAAAATTGGAGTCAGCGGTGATTATAGAATATTTCCAATAAAACAAATAGGTCTTTTACTTGGTCTTGATTTTGAAAAATATCAAAACAGCAGAGGTGATTTTAATTTTAAATCAAGCGGATGGGATTCAAGCGGTACAATATATCAATACAATGGAAATAAGCTGCCAGGAACCAATGCTTCAACCCAAAGAACCTATGATGATCAAATTTCCATTAAAGATAATCATGCGATAATAGGTAAAATAGGCTTAACTATTGGAAATAGCGGGATTGTCTACTTTGCAATAGGAAAAACATTCGCAAATGCATCATATACAATAGGAAATAGAACGACAGCAGAGGCAAACCCAGTAAACATGCCAAGCAATGTCTCAATCAGAGGAAATGCTTCTGGGCTATACACTGGAGTAGGTGGAGCGATAAATATAACAGATAGAATTCAAATAGGTATAGATATATTTAATATATCTTATAATGACTTAAAAACTGACTACATGGTATGGAAACAAAATATTGCTGCAAATCCAGTTTCTACCCAAAATGCTTCTCAAGTCGGAAGGGGAAGCTATACAGAATTGAGTTTCAAAAATCATGGCGTTAAAGGATATATAAATTTGATTTTACTCTAAAATGAATTTTAAAAGAATATTGTATAAGATTTCCGGTGAAGTTTTAATGGGTAGTAAAGAATATGGTCAAGACGCTACAGTTATAGGATCAATAGCAAACGATATTAAAAATGCTTACAACAAAGGCATAGAAATATGCATATCTGTTGGAGGAGGAAATATTTTTAGAGGTGTTCGTTTTGCTGAGTCTGGATTAGATAGAATAACCGGGGATTATATAGGTATGCTTGCAACTGTAATGAACTCATTAGCTTTGCAATCGGCAATAGAAAAAACTGGAATAGAGACGAGAATAATGTCACCAATACACATTCCAAACATGTGCGAACAATTTATAAGAAGAAGAGCATTAAGACATTTAACAAAGGGTAGGGTGCTAATATTCGCAGCTGGAACAGGAAATCCACTTTTTACAACAGACACAGGATCTGTACTTCGTGGAATAGAAATGAATTGTGATGCAGTTTTAAAAGGTACAAGCGTTGATGGAGTATATGACTCCGATCCAAAAACAAACCCAGATGCAAAAAAATTTGACTCAATATCTCATGACGAAGTTATTCTAAAAAATCTTCGTGTCATGGACCTTGCCGCGATATCAATGGCAAAATCTCATAATGTACCAATCTATGTATTTAAAATTAGAGGTCTAGAAAACCCATTATGCGATTTACTCGAAGGAAAAACAAGTCATACAGTTATCAAATAATAGATGTAATATCTAAAAAAGATTCCTACAAAATGGATATTTTTCTGCGATTTATTATTATTTTTCAAATTAAATTTGCTGGATTCATTATTTCTAGCCATTTTTCAAAAGAAAGACAAGATCCATCGATATCTTTTTCTCCTAAAAATCCAAGCTCAATTGCCGATTCTTTAAGGGTTAGGGTTTTTTTATGAGCATTTTTTGCTATCATTGCAGAATTATCATATCCAATATATGGATTTAAGGCAGTCACAAGCATCAAAGATTGACTAACAAGAGACTCTATTCTGTCATTATTCGCCGTAATTCCAGCCAAACAATTGTCGATAAAACTATTTACACCATCAGATATCAAATTAATCGAGTCAATAATATTTTTAATTATCATTGGCCTGAAAACATTTAACTGAAAATGACCCTGCATTCCGCCGGTAGAAACTGCAATATTATTACCCATAACTTGACAAGCTATCATAGTCAATGCCTCACATTGTGTTGGATTTACTTTTCCTGGCATTATAGAGCTACCCGGTTCATTTTCCGGCAAGGATATTTCACCAAGACCAGACCTAGGCCCGCTTGCCAAAAACCTTATATCGTTAGCGATTTTCATCATAGCAACAGCTATATTGTTAAGAGATCCATGAAGATTAACAAGGTCATCTTCACAGGCAAGTGCAAAATATTTATTTTTCTCGCTAACAAATTTTCCCGAAAATTCAAGTCCACGTTTGAATACTTTTGTATCTTTTAAATTACTCAAGCCTGTCGAAGAACAAGCAACAACATCAAGGTTTAAAATATCTTCGTGATAAAGGGAAATACCGCTTATCATTGTTAGATTTTCGGCAAATTTTTCAGCGAATCCATCCGGACAATTTATTCCACTTCCAACAGCCGTTCCTCCTTGAGCAATAGATTCAATGAATTCCATAGCATGACAGACGTGAAACAAGGCGTGTTTAATTTGTGCTTTATATGCAGAAAACTCAGAACCAAGAGTTATCGGTGTTGCATCTTGCGTGTGTGTACGGCCTATTTTTACAATATTTGCAAACTCATTTTCTTTTTCTGCAAGTTTATTTGAAAAACGTATTAATGTTGGTATTAATTTTGAATAAGAGAGCAGGGCAACTGAGGTATGCATTGCCGTTGGAAAGGTATCATTTGAAGACTGACCAAGATTTACATGATCATTTGGATGAACTGGAGTTTTTCCTCCTTTTGAACCATTTTCAATTTCGTTTGCAACAGAAGCTATAACTTCATTTACATTCATATTTGTTTGAGTGCCAGAGCCAGTTTGCCAAACAACAAGAGGAAATTGAGTATCGTAGAACCAGTCAAAAATATTTTTATCCACAACTGAGTTTTCAATTTTAATTCTATTAATTATATCTCTTTGGTTTTTAATATATCGCGAATTGTATTTATTTAATATAAATTCACAATGCATTTCTTCTCCATCATTTATTTGACGACTTGGATTTTCAAGCCACTCGACCCATTCCGAATGATCATACATCTCTTCGGAAGATTTACTTGTATCAAAAATACCAGTAATAATATTAACTGAATCGATGATTTTATCGCAAATTTCAGGTGTTATTTTTGCAAGATCTCTATCGTTTGGATTCAAAATTTTTAACTGTTTATTTGTAATTGCGGCTGATTTTTTTACTAAAAGCATCGAGTACACAAGCTCCTTCGGCATTTTATGTCCTGCATTTTTATTGCATATTGGAAAATTTTCAATACTTCTTTGTGTTTGCGCCCCATAATAAGCATTAACTGGAACGTTTACATCACCAATTGTATCTTTTTCGACCCTAAACATACAAACAAAAAATCAGGAAACATCACCTATATCATATTCAGAGTATTCGTTCTGCAAGGTTGTTTCAGTCTTATGATAGGACTCGCTAACTTTTTCATTTCTGTCTCTTCTCTCCTGTTCATCTATACAAAATGCCGTTACCGGTCTAGCGAGAAGCCTTGCAATTCCAATTTCCTCACCTGTTGCCATGCAATATCCATATTCGCCTTTTTCTATTCTCGACAAAGCTTCATCGATTTTTTTTAACAATTTTGATTGTCTATCAGTTATTCTTATAGATATTCCTTTCTCCGCTTCAACCTGAGATAAATCATCTTCATTTATTTCTTTACTTAATTCTGAGATAAAATTTACTTTTGGCGATATAGAAAGAATTAATTCAGACTTTTGATCTTCAAGTATAGACTTAAAATAATCAAGCTGTACATGATTCATATAGGATTGATTTTTTATGTAATCCAAGAATTCCTTTGTGGATATATCTTTTTCTGTAGGAAGTTTATCGCTTCCCATATCTAGTTCTTTTTAGGACTTGGAGCCTTTCTTTGTTTAAATAAAGCACGAGCTCTTATTCTAGGATCGTATTTCATTAATTCTAATTTTTTCTCACTTTTTCTATTAACCCAAACAGTGTATCTGTAGCCTGACTCGCTCTGTAAAACAGCACACTCTATCGACGTTTTTCTTTTTGTTTTAGCTGCAGCCATATTATTTATTACAAGAAACATTCACCAAAAATAAATAAAGTTTTTTTAATGTCAAGTAAAAAATAATTCTTGACATTAAAATAAAATACAAAACAAAATATCCAAGTTATTTTACCTCTATATGAGTCCATTAATATATACAATACTTGTTACACACATAACAATCGCATGCGTAACTATGTTCTTACATAGATCTCAAGCTCATAAATCTGTAACATTTAGCCCTGTTGTAAATCATTTTTTCAGATTTTGGCTTTGGATGACAACAGGAATGGTAACAAAAGAGTGGGTAGCTATACATAGAAAACATCACGCAAAATGCGAAACTCCCGAAGATCCTCACTCTCCTGTCCATAAGGGCGTATGGAGTATAATGTTCCTTGGTGTGTTATTTTATAAACAAGAGGCAAAATGTGTTGAAACTCTTGAGACCTACGGTCAAGAAACTCCAGACGATTGGATCGAAAAAAATGTATACGATAGACACAGCGCAAAAGGAATTTTACTAATGTTGATTATAAACATTTACATGTTCGGATTTATAAATGGATTTGCGTGTTGGGCAATACAAATGGCTTGGATACCGTTTTGGGCTGCAGGATTTATAAATGGAATAGGGCATTGGTTTGGATATAGAAATTTTGCATCAAAAGATACATCAACAAATATAACACCAATACTTCTTCCGATAGGAATCATAATAGGCGGCGAAGAGTTTCACAACAATCATCACGCCTTCCCAAGATCGGCTAGACTTGGGTATCATAAATGGGAAATAGACTTTGGGTGGATATACATTAAAGCTCTTGAAAAAATGGGGCTTGCGAAAGTTATACACGCAACAAAAGTTCCTGAGAAAAAAAGTCAAGCATTTACATTTGACGATAAAACATCTCTTTTTGCCAACAAAATGTCTTCAATAAGAAAATTTGAAAAAGAAGTTATGGCAAAATATATTAAGAAAAACTTCAAACAATCAGCTATTAATGCTCTTAAATATTCGAAAAGTAAAATATTAAGATTATTAAAAACTGATACAGATGCCATGAATCAGTCTGACTCGGAAAAATATCAAAAAATAATAACATCAGATGAAATAATCACTAAGATATCAGATTTCAAACGCAAGCTTGAGCAATCTTGGCAAGGAGTTGGAATAACTGTATCCGAAAGAATGGAAAAAATGAAACAATGGTGCGAAGAGGTTGAAAAAACTGGCCACAAAGATATCATTAAATTCTCAAAATATCTCAAAAGAAAAATGGGGCTTGGTTTGTGAGAAATATAATAAAATATAAAAAATTAAAAATTATATCAACCATATTAACACTATCAATGCTAATTTCATTAACAACTTATATAGGAATAAAATTTTAAAATTAGTATATGGCTAATATAAACACAAATGATCTTAAATGTGGATACATCATAAACCACAATAAGTCTTTATGGAAAGTTATTTCAACGGAACACGTTAAACCTGGAAAAGGAGGTGCATTTATTCAAGCAGAATTAAGAAATATAAAGAATGGCTCTAAGCTTAACGAAAGATTTAGAGCTGGAGAAAAAGTTGACAGACTTATAATGGATTCAACCGAAGTGCAATTTTCATATAAAAATCATGACACTGCGATATTTTTAAACCTAGATACGTTTGAAGAAGTAAATGTAGAAATAACAAGAATAGGTGATAGCCACTTATTTTTAAAAGAAGGTCAGAATGTCAAAATGGAAACAATAGAAGATGATTTTATCTCAATAGTTATTCCAGAAAAAATGATATTTAAGGTTATCGAAACAGAGCCTGAAATTAAAGGCGCAACTCTAACAAATGTTCAAAAACCGGCAATACTCGAAAATGGAATGAAAATTATGGTTCCCTCTTTTATAAAAGAGGGCGAAGATATAATTATATCAACGCAAGATAAAAAATATAGCGAAAGAGCATGATAAAAGACGATTCAAGAGAATTTATTCGAAATGTATTTGAATCTGTTGTAACGAAATACGATTCTATGAATGATTTTATGACACTTGGTGCTCATAGATTGTGGAAAAAACATTTTTGTGCTTTATCAAAAATAAAAAATCAGAATCCACAAAAAATACTTGATATGTCATGCGGAACTGGCGATATATCAATCCAGATACTAAAATTAAATCCAGATTCAATAATAACAATGTGCGATCCAGAAATTGAAATGCTAAACATAGCAAATTCAAAAATTATCAATTCTGGATTCTCAGTAAAAAATATCAACATCGAAAATTCCACGGCAGAAGAGTTTACAATGTCGAAATATATAAATTTCTACGATATATGCTTTACATCTTTTGGTGTTAGAAATTTTTCTAATATAAAAATAGGAGTTAGCAATATATACAATTCATTAAAAAATGGTGGCAAATGGATGGTAATGGAGTTTTCATCAGATTTTCTTTCTCATGGAAATATCGAAAACCAGACTAAATTTTTAAAGATCAAACAAAAAATACTTGAATTTTATATCAAAAGCATAATACCACAAATTGGATTTGCTTTAGCGAATGACAAAAGTTCATATCAATATTTATCTGATAGCATTTTAAAGTTTCCTAAATCGTCGGATTTCATAGCAATTTTAAAATCTGCTGGATTTAAAGAAGTCTATAAGATTAATTTTGTCAAAGATATTGTGAATATTTACATAGCCAATAAATGAAAAATTTTAGCTCTGTTATCATAATATATATTATCGGATAATTACGATATCTTACTACTTCCCTATACAAAAATTAGAAAAAATCGAACCGAGTAAGTCATCATGAGATTTTCCAAAACCATCAACCTTATCAAAATATTTCATTGAAACTCTCAAGATCTCTGCAATAATTTCAAGATCCTGATTTATGAGAGATAAATCAATTGAATCTAGCTCTACAAAAGCTTTATTAAAAAAGTCGCATTGTCTATCAGATAGAATCATGCAATTTTCTAGCGTTCCAACAATTAAATCTAAAGATCCTATCAAAGCATCAATAAATGATAGAATTGAATTTTTTTCTAAAACCGTAATAGATGTTATGTTTATTTTTTTCTTACCGATGGAAGATCTAACAAAAGATTTAAAAGTTTCAAATTCACCACCAGAAATCATGTCATTCTTTGATTGGATAACAAAATCTCCATCTTTCAAAAACTCTTCCAACAATTCAACCGAATAATCCTGCTTGTGTGAATTCGGTTCAAATAAAAAAATTCTAATATCAGCATTTTTTGCAACATCTCTTGCCATCAATATACCCTCTTCCTCAATATCATCAATTGAGCCATCTCTAATCCCAGCAGTATCGAATAAATTTACAGAATAACCACCAATGATAATATTTTTCGAAACAACGTCTCTTGTTGTTCCGGCTTTTTCCGAAACTATCGACACTTTTTCCCCATAAATAGCGTTAATCAAAGAAGATTTTCCGGCATTAGGACTTCCAATAATGCAAACATTTATGCCATTTTTTATTTTACCTACCACATCATTCGAAGCGATAACTTCTTTTGCCTTTAATTTTATATTATTCAGTGATTCAGCTATCAAATCAACGGTTTCATTTGGAATTTCCTGATCAGAAAAATCAATATTTGCCTCAATTAAACACAGTATTTTAAAAATATCATCTTTGATTTTCTTAACAACAAGATTATTTTCAGAAGACATAGACCTAATTGCCACGCCATGCATTTTTTTTGTTTGAGATTTTATCAACAGATCTACGGCATTTGCCTGATCAATAGATATTTTTTGATTTACAAATGCACGATATAAAAATTCTCCAGCCACAGACTGCCTAAAGCCAAAAAAATCTTTTAATATTTTCTCGAATTCATGTGTAATATATGGACTATTATGAAGTGATACCTCAACAACATCCTCGCCGGTAAAAGATCTTGGCGATTTAAAATAAATAATCAATACTTGATCCAAAATATCCGCAAGCGACTCTGTGGAATATATATTTAAATACAATGAAGATCCATGTGGTGGCTGATTTTTCTTATAACTAGTTATCTTGTAAAATTCAAGAGCCCTATTCCCGCTTATTCTATAAACGCAAACAGAGCCACTTAATTTCGATGTTATTGCAGAAAATATCGTGTCTTGCGTATTTTGATAGCTATTTAGATCGTGCATTTGTTAAGTTTTCCGATACAAAATGCCAATTTAATAATTTTGACAGAAATACATCAATGTAATCCCCTCTTCTATTTTGGTAATCAACATAATAAGCATGTTCCCAGACATCTATCGTTGCAAGTGGATACATCAAAGTTCCAATCGGGGTTTCTGCGTTTGAAGTTTTTATTATCTTCAGGGATTCAGATGTAGAGTCATAGCACAGCCAAGTCCAGCCTGCTCCAAATTGAGTTAAAGCTGAATTTTTAAATTCATCAGCAAATTTCTCATAAGATCCAAAGCTTTTTACAATTTC
>CAMCTP010000007.1 GCA_945878495.1 Rickettsia typhi
TGTAGTGGTTAAAGATGATGAAAATCTAGTGAGATAAGAATTTTTTTTACAGGGAAATGGCGATATTTATCACCACTGGTCGGAGTGGAGGGATTCGAACCCCCGACCCCCTGTACCCAAAACAGGTGCGCTAGCCAGGCTGCGCTACACTCCGATAATTCAAGAATTATTGCGAAAAAATAATTATCAAGTTTTTTTTCTTGAAAGATAAAAAAATGATGTTATCATAGATATGTAAAAAGTATAAAAAATGCAAAACAAGCAAAACAGTACATTAAGAAAAGATCAACATACAAAATCAATGCCAGATCTTCATGTTAAAGGAATGGGTACAGATTTGTCGATTAGTGATACTAATACGCGCGCTAGTACACCAGGTAGTGTTAACGGTGATTATAGCGATGAAGATAGTGTTGATGTAGATGTTGAACATGTTAACAAGAAAAAACTAACCGGCTTTGCGGAGAGGATAAACAGCAATACAAAAAACTTAGGCGTCATGGGTGATGCGCGTACGAAGTACTCAGGCGTTGCAACAGCAATTCTAGGTATGATAGATGCTAACAATGATGATTATTCTAAAGAAAATAAGGATGATTTTTTTACTGCAGTTAGATCGCAAATGCAAAAAAGTCTTGGGAGCAATGTAACATTGAAAGATGAAATATGGAGGAGTGAGTTTGATAGAGTTTTTCAAAATAGCTCAAAGGGGAGAAATTTTTTAGGAATTCTGGAAACAAATGGAGTAGATACAAAAACCCTAGAAGAAGAAAAGTTAAACCTTCAACAGCAAATGAGAGAAGATAGGAAGACATTAGAATTAGCAGCTGAAAAAGCAAAACAAGAGGCACAAAAAGTGCAGGAAGACAATTACAATCTAAAGAATCAAGTTGGCACTTTTGAGAGTAAATTAAAGGAAGAGCAAGAGAGCAAAAATCGACTTGAGCAAGAGAATAAAAAAAAAACACAAGATTTAAAAACCCAACAAGAAGAGCTTGAAAAGCAAAAAAAAGAGACTTTAGAGCAGCAACGGAAACTTGAGTCTGAAATCTATAGATTAAAACCATTTGAGCAACAAATGCAAGATCTTAACTCAAAAATACAAGGTTTTGAGGATGATATTAATACCAAAAACAAAAAAATTATAGAGCTTAAAAATAGGTTGAAAAATGGTCAGCAGTTAAGCGATGAAGAAAAAGAAAAATTAAACCAACAAATAGCAGAATTAAATAATGAAAAGCAGAGCTTAGAAGCAAAAAGACGAAAAACTCAGGAAGAAAAAAAAATATTGGAGGAGGAAAATCAAAAGAAAGCTAATGAGAAAGATGCTTTGCAACAAGCGATAGAGAAATTAAACTTACAAAACCAGCAGAGTGAGCAAGAAAAACGATCTCAAGCAGACGAACTTAACAAAGAGAAATTAAAAAATGATAAATTGCGAGCGGAAGTTGAAACTAATAAGGAGTTGGCGGGGGGGGAAGAGAAAGCACAAAATCAGCTTGATCAGAAGAGTCAGCAAAAGGATATAACTTTTGAGCCAGACAGTGCAAAAGATAAAATTTCAGGAAGAGCGAAAGAAATAGGAAGAGCTTTAGCAGACAACTTGTTTATTATAGCCGCCATGATTGGAACTATAATGGCTTTAATGTCAGGTGCTGGGTTTGCAGTAATAATTGTTGCTGCCGTGACGCCCATGGCTGGGATGATGGTGAACAAAGGAATTAATATGATTGCTGATCAAATTGAAAGATCGCAGAAGAAAAAAGAAAAGGCAGAGAATTTAGAGCGTGAAAGAAGTCCGAATATGAGTCAAAAGTTAAATCCTGATTTGCAAAATATGGGGCAAGTTTCTACAAATCCCGAAAAGAATGGGGATGAAGAACTAGATAAACAAAGTGAAGGCGACGAAGAAAGTCTTGAGAACGAAAGTACAAGAGGATCGCAAAATGATGAATATCAGGAAACAGAATTGGATGATGCAGTTGATGGTAAAAAAAGCGATATTGGCGATGATATTGAAGATTCAGATCGGACGAGCGTTAAAGAAGGTGATTTTGAAGATGCTGATATACAAAAGATTAACGATGAAATTGGGGAAGATGATAAAGTGATCGTTGATTTTGAAGCGAAGAATCTGAATCGTGCAGCAGAAGGAAGACTTAACCTTGATGGAACTACTGGTAAATTCACTACGACAGAGGAAGTGGAGTTCAAAAATCCAAGTACAATCGATGGCCTTGATCTTGATGGCGCATATAAGTCACAGCAAAATTCAACTCCTTTATCACCAGAGAAATTAGCAGCAGAAAAAGCCGCATTAAAGAAACAAACGGAAGGATACTCTCCGACTTTAAAAACAAGTGAACAGATTGATGCATCGGAAATTAAGAGTGATGGCGTCATAAACGTTGATAATATTAATAGTGAAATCAAAGAAGACGCAAATGTAGTTCAAGCGCCAGAATTTACAGAGGCTGAGCAGAAAGACAAACAAATTGCCAAATTGTTAGAAAAGCGTAAAAATATTCAACAAGAGCACAATCAATACAAAGCAGCAGAAAAGATCTTGAACCAGAAAAGTTATGATTTAGAGCAAACTATTAAAGATAGAAAGGCTAAAACAGTTTTTCTTTCGAAAGATATTATGAATTTACAAAGTAAAATGAATGATGCTGGTATGTCTGATGAATCAGAAAAATTAATAGGAATTATAGGTTTTCGCAAAACTATGAGACAAAAAGAGCTTGAAGCAAATCTTAAAGAATGGGATTTAAAGATCGCTGCCGTTGAAACTCAGATAAAATATGCTAGGGTAAAATTAAAACACCCAGATATAAAGGAAACCGGTGAAAAAAGCAAGGAGTATTACGGTCAAAAAATTAATAAATACGCTGCAGAGCAGTTCAAATTAGAACAGGAAAAAAGATCTTTAAAGACGAAGAATGATGAGAATAATAATCTTAAGAATAAAAAGCAAGAAGAGGAAGAACGGCGTAAAAATATTAATGAAAGTATAAAGAAGCTAAATGATGAATATCAAAAATTAAGGTTAGAGATTACAAAGCTTCAACAAGAGGGGAGCAAAATTCCTAATAAAGAAAGAGAGGTGGACGAATGCATTTATAATAGAAAGGAGGAAATAAAAAAGAAAGCTCAAGAAGATGCTGTAAAGCAAAAATTACAAGATGAAAAAACAGCAAAAGCCTTGGAAGCTAAAAAACTACAAGAAGAAAAAAAAGAAGCAGAAAAGCTTCAAGCGATACAAAAGAAAAAAGAAGAAAAGTACGAAAAAGAGCTTGCGAATGCAAAAAAAGTAAAAGTCGAAGCATATAAAAAAGCTGGTATAATGTCAACAGCTGATAAAAAAGCAGCTGAGGGAAAATTAGAAAGTGAAGCATTAGACAAAGATCATGCCGCAATTCGCTCACAAGAGAGAAAAGCTCAAGAAGATACTCTTAAGCAAAAGCTTCAAGAAAGAGCTAAGAGTAAACTGGATAAAAGCAATCAAATAAGTGGTTCCAAGGTTGTTGACAATTCACAACATGAATTGCTTGAAGGTTTGATAAATGCTGATGAGATAGATTTATCTGGAGCTTCAGATAAGCATAGCGCTAAAAGCTTTGTTGTTGATGCTAATCAGTCTCCTAGTAGCGTAACTGCAAGTCAAATACAATAATTAATATATAGGCCGTAAAAATTTCAAAAAACTACCGAGACGATTAAAGATTTTTTGCTATAGTTTTACCTACCGGAAATAATTCTTGCAACATCAAGCATACGGTTTGAAAATCCCCATTCATTATCGTACCAAGCTAGAACTCTTAATAAATTCCCACCTATTAATCTTGTTTCTAGGGTGTCAACTGTTGAGCTAAAGCTTGAGCCGATAAAATCGCAAGAAACAAGTGGTCTTTTTTCAATCCCAAGTACTCCTTTCATTTCTCCATTAGCATATTGTTCGAATATTTTATTAACATCATCAGCTGTGGTATTTTGTTCGATTGAAACAGTTAGATCAACTACTGAAACATTACAAACAGGAACTCTTATTGCCGAACCATCTATTTTTGAACCAACATCCGGAAGAACCACAGATAAAGCCTTAGCAACTCCGGTTGAAGTCGGAACCATGGAAACTGCAGCGGATCTAGCTCTGCGAAGATCGGTATGTGAGTTGTCGAGTATATTTTGATCACTTGTGTAAGCGTGTACTGTTGTTACAAAGCCATTTTTAATTCCAAAATTGTCATTTATAATTTTCACAATCGGAGCAAGGCAATTTGTAGTGCAAGAGCCTATTGATACAGCTGAATCGTTTAATTCAAGAACTTGTTGATTGACTCCGAGTATGCAGGTTGTAGTATTTTTATCCTTTGCTGGAGCTGAAAATATGATTTTTTTTGCACCGGCTTGAAAGTGAGGTTTGACGCTTTCTTGGGTTAAGAATTTTCCGGTACACTCCATAACTGCATCAAATTTTGACCAATCTATTTTTGCTGGGTCTCTTTCTGATGATAGTGTTATTTTTTTACCATTTATTGAAAATTCTGATTCGCTTATTATTTTGATATCGGCTTTTAATCTTCCAAAAGTTGAATCAAATTCAAGTAAATGAAGACTCTCACTAATTGATGATGTAGAGTTTATATGAGATATTTCTATATCCTTATTGTTACCGACTATCCAAGCTCTAAGAATAGTCCTTCCTATCCTACCAAATCCATTTATTGCTATTTTCATAAATATTTTATTAAAATTTCTAAGATTCTTGATTAGGAAAAAATAATTTTCAATAAAAAAAGCTTGACAATTGAAAAAGCTTGAGCAATCTTGTGAAATTAATTAACAAATTGTTTTAGTTTATTATAATGTATTTTAACAGTCTTTCAGAAAAAGATAACGATATAATTGAAAAATTTTTGCCAAAATTTACAATTCAGGATCTAATGGATCACGGTTTTCACTATGGGCATAAGGCATCAAAATGGAATCCTAGCATGAGACCATATATTCTTGGTGTTAGAAATGGTGTTCATATTATCGATCTAAAAAAGACTCACTATATGATGACTGTTGCTTTATTAAATTTATATAAAGAAATAAAAGATGGAAAAAGCGTTCTTTTTGTTTGTACAAATCAAGCAACAAGAGCTGTTGTAAAAGAATTTGCGGTAAAATGTGGTCAGCCATATGTAACTCATAGATGGCTAGGCGGTATGCTTACAAACTGGAGAACTATAGTTGTATCGATTAAGAAAATTAAAAAATTTGAAAAAATACTTTCTGAGCGTGACGAAAAAGGAAGACACCAAGTCTACGCAAAGAAAGAAATAAATAAAATGTCAAAAGAGCTTGATAAATTAAGAGTATATTTTGATGGTCTGAGAAACGTTAATTCAAGGCCTGATAATATAATAGTTTTTGATGCAAAAAAAGATGATATTGCAATCAAAGAAGCTGTAAAACTGAGAATTTCTCCAACTGTTGTATGTGATACTAACTGTAGCACAAGAGACATTAGCTATGTAATACCTTCAAATAATGACTCTAGAAAAGTTGTTAAATTTATGTCTAGTTTAATGTGCGATACAATACTTTCCGCGATACAAGAGGATGTTAAATCATACAAGATGAATATTAAAGGAGACCACTCTGATGCTGCGAAAAAATCAGAATCTTTAAATAGTAAGATTAAAGCTGGTCTTGGTATTGATGTTCCAAAGGTGGAAACAGCTGAAGTATCTGCATCTTAATAAAAATTATAAACAATATAATTGAATTTTAAAAATTAGTTGAGCAGAAAGCTATGCAAATAACTTCTGCTCTAGGATTTTCTCTTTTTATCGTTTTTGCTACCTCGGAAAAAGTATTTCCCGTAGTCATTACATCATCTATGATTATAAATTTGTCAAATTTTTGTACAGCATCGTTATCCGAAACCTCAAAAGCTCCGTCAAGATTTCTTGATCTAGCTTTCTTGGATAATGATGATTGCTTTGGAGTTTCTATTTTTTTTGTAAGTAAAAAATTATTAATTACCAAGTTTTTATCAATTTTTTTGAATTGCGTAGTTATTAATAAAAGCTGATTGTACATTCTTTCTCTAATACTGTTTAGGCTAGACGGTACAACTGTGATGAGAGTTTTTTCTTCCTGCAGTATGTTTTTAAATTTTCTGTAAAGCAAAATTGCTATTGTTTTTGCATGAATTGTGTTATCATTCTTTATTGCAAGTACAATTTTTTTTGCAAGACCTTCGTAAACGCAAAAACTTTTTGATAAATCAAAATGAAAATCTTTACATAAGTCGCAACATTCAGTAGAAATTTGGTGAGCTGAAGGTGATATATTTTTCCCACATTTGGAGCATATGATGCTAGATGTTTGTTTTAATAATGATATAATGCATTTATGGCATATGGTGGAATTTTCATCATGAACAAAGTTTTTACATTGAAAACATTCTTGAGGAAATATTTTATTTATAATATTTGATATTTTTTTATTGATATTTAAAAATATGTTAATATAATAGATTATATATATTTTTATAAATTAAATATGAAATTGTCAACATTAAAATCACTGGTAGTTAGTTTGGCTACAAAATTAAAGGTAATAAAGCCAAAAAAAAGTCTTTGTTGTGGCTTGGGAGCTAAGTTTTTTTCTAAAGATAAAGATTCATGCTCTGCGACATCGAAATGTTGTCCATGCAAATGCATAGTTAAAACAGTATTATTTGTTTTACTAATGTGGGCGCTTAGTTTTACTGGATTTTATGATAAAGCCGTTAAAAGATTTATAGAAAAAAATCCAAGAATTATCATAGGTTCTATAGAAAACATGATAAGAAAGGAAAAAGAAAATAAAATGAAAGATTCTGAAAAATCATCAGGAGATGTTGCAAAAGCTATAGAAGCAGATAGATCAAATCCTTACATTGTTGTTGGATCTGGAAAAAATCTGATCATAGAGTTTTTTGATTATAACTGTGGATACTGCAGAAAAGCTCATAAAGAAATAGAGTCTTTAATTAGATCATCAGTAAATGCAAAAATAATACTTGTGAATACTCCAATTATGTCTGAAGGATCTATGGTTGCAGCAAAGTACGGAAATGCAATATTTAAAATAAAACCACAAAAATTCTTTGAATTTCATAATGCTATGATGAACCATCAAGGTCAAGTTGATGCGATAGTTGTGAAAAAAACATTGTCATCGTTGATGTCTCAGAAGGAGATATCAGAAATTGAATCAATTGTTAAATCAAGGGAATCTGACGATGAAATAAAAAAAGTATATGGATATATACAGTCAATGTCACTTCAAGGAACTCCAGCTTTCATTGTGAATGAAAAGCTTATACCTGGATATATGTCTGCTGAAGAAATAATGAATATTGTAAAATAGCCATGAAATATTGCTCCAACATAGTTGTAGAAAAGAGGGATTTCAGGTTTTTTGACCTGAGATCCTTTTGTGATTCAGTTGGGGTAACTTTAGATTTACTTCCAAATAGTTATAAAATATTGCTAGAAAATATTCTTAGAAAATCAGGAGAAGATGCTGCAAAATTTTTTCTTAAAGAATCTACTTTTGAAGATGAGATATTCTTTTATCCATCAAGAGTTTTAATGCAAGATTTTACCGGCGTTCCAGCTATTGTTGATCTTGCAATGATAAGAGATCAGGCGAAGATATTAGGAAAAGATCCGGAAAAAATAAATCCAATAATCAAAACAGAGCTTGTTATAGATCACTCGGTTCAGGTTGATTCATACGGATCGAGTGAATCAAAAAATAAAAATATAAAAAACGAATTTGATAGAAATTTTGAGAGATATAAATTTTTAAAATGGGGACAGAAAAATTTTGATAAATTTTCAGTTGTTCCACCTGGCGCAGGAATATGTCACCAAATTAATCTTGAAAATTTTGCGACAATTGTAAATATTGATGAGGATTTAATTTATCCAGATACAGTAGTTGGTACAGATTCTCACACCACCATGATCAATGGACTCGGTGTATTGGGGTGGGGTGTCGGTGGAATTGAAGCTGAAATTGCAATGCTTGGTCAGCCGATATCAATGGTAAAACCTAGAGTTTTTGGCGTCGAGCTTGTTGGAAAACTTGCCAATGGAGTTGGCGCAATGGATTTGGTATTAAAAATTACAAATGAACTGAGAAAGAAAAATGTGGTTGGTTCTTTTGTTGAGTATTTTGGCCTAGGGATCGATGGTTTGAGCCTAGAAGACAGGGCTACCATAGCAAACATGGCTCCTGAATATGGAGCAACTTGTGGTATATTTCCTGTTGATAATGAGACTCTATTGTATTTGGAGAAAACTGGAAGAAGGAGTGAATTAATCGATGTTGTTGAAAAATACACAAAAATTCAAGGTTTGTGGAGGTCTGATTCAATAGGTCATAATTCTTTTTTTGATTCGCTGACCATAGATTTATCAGCGATTGAGCTTTGCATTGCAGGACCAAAACGACCTCAAGATTTAGTTTATCTCTCTAGCGTCCCAGAATCTTTTGCGAAATCATTTCCCAATTTAGATTTGAAATGCGATAAACAAAAACTTTCAAACGGTTCCGTAGTATTGGCGGCTATAACATCCTGCACAAATACGTCAAATCCAGAATCATTGATTGCGGCTGGATTGTTGGCAAAAAAAGCTGTAGAGCTTGGCTTGAAGGTTGGAAAATATACAAAAACATCACTATCACCCGGTTCAAAAGCCGCAAAAGAATATCTTGAAAAATCAGGATTGCTAAAATATTTAGAGCACCTAGGATTTTTCATCGCTGGATATGGATGTATGACGTGTATTGGAAATTCTGGTCCGCTAAACCAAGAATTTGAGTCTGAAATAAAAGAAAATTCATACGTTGTTTCTGCTGTAATATCGGGAAATAGAAATTTTGAGGGCAGGGTTCATCCGCTTGTGCAGTCAAACTACCTTGCATCTCCGATGCTTGTTGTTGCATACGCAATTTTGGGTAATGTAAATCTTGATATTGCAAATGAATCTCTTGGTTTGGATAAAAATGGTAAAAATATATATCTAAAAGATATAATTCCATCGAAGTCGGAAATCACTGAAATTGTTAGTAAATTTGTCAACAAAGAGTTGTACCGAGAGGCATCAAAATTTATTTTTGATGGAGACGAAAACTGGCAACTCATAGAGTCTGAAAAAAAATCTATATATGATTGGCCAAAGAGTCTTTATATTGAAAAACCACCTTATTTAGATTGTCAAATAGATATAGGAGATATATTGGATGCAAAAATATTGGCTCATTTTGGCGATTCAATAACTACAGATCATATATCTCCGGCTGGCAATATATCAATAAAATCTCCGGCGGGAAAATACTTGATGGCCAACGGAGTAAAATATGAAGACTTCAATTCGTACGGATCTAGGAGGGGATCGTATAATGTTATGACTCGTGGAACTTTTGCAAATATTAGGATTAAAAACCTCTTGCTAGATGGCGTTGAAGGTGGAATGTCAATTTCTGATAATGGAGAGGTAAATAGTATATATGACGTAGCGATGGAAAATATTGACAAAAAAAGACCATCTGTGATATTTGCCGGACATGAATATGGAACTGGATCTTCAAGAGATTGGGCGGCAAAAGGAACAAAACTACTTGGTATAAGAGCTGTTATCGCAAAATCATTTGAAAGAATTCACAGGTCAAATTTAGCCGGAATGGGCGTTTTGCCTTTGGAGCTAATAGACAAAAATATAGAACTTGATTTAAAAAAAGCTACTCAGGTTAATATTTTTGGCATAAAAGATATGTCAACCAAAAAAGAGGTGTCGATTGAGATAAAATATCAAGATTCAAATCCTTTAATTTTAAAAGCGATATGCAGATTAGATACTGCAAGAGAGATAGAATATTTTCACTCAGGAAGTATTTTTGGTTATATTCTCAAGTCAATATAGTTTTTATAAAAAAATGAAAATTTTAAGTATTTTAGTTGCTCTTATCTTTGCATCATCATGTCAAGCGAATAAGACTTATGATCTAAAAAGTCCATGCGTTGATAATGGTGGACCTTGTGTTAGAAAGCCTGTTAATACATGGCTGACAATTGATAAACACGGAAATCATAGAATTATAGGCTAACGGAATGATTGAATTTCTATTGCAAATAATATTTCATGAGTTTTTTGGGATACCGCTGATAGTGATATTTTTCACTTTCTTCTCATTCTATTTCATAATAATTAGCAAATTTTATCACTTTAGAAAGATAAACAATGTTGTCAGTTATCTGAAGTCTGGATTCAATGAAAAAAAAACAAAGTCTTCGAGTATAGGAGTTCTTATGTCCTGTATAGGCACTGTTCTTGGAATAGGGAATATAATAGGCGGATGTATGTCTGTAAAAATAGCCGGACCCGGTGTTTTGTTGTGGGTTTTGGTATGCTGTATAATGGTCAGTGTATTAAAATTTTACGAAAATGCTGTATCTCTTTCGTTTAAAGCAAAGCAGACCAAGGTGATAAATGGAAATATATCATATAGAATGATTGGTAAAAGTTTTGGATTTCTTGGAGGATCTTTGGCGGTATTGTATATCGCTGCTTTTTGTATGGGATATTTTGTGAACGGTCTTGTTCAGGTGAATCAAATATTTTCAATTTTCAGTATTTATAAGTCTATGGAAATAGGATTTTCCATGGCTGTTGCCATTTTTATATTTTATATCCTCAGTAAAGGATTTGGCGTAATGTCGAGATTTATGGAAATTTGCGTTCCATATATGTTTATAAGCTATATTTTTATATGCTTATATTCTATTTATTTTTCTCAATATGGATTTATTGAGACGACAAAAATTATTCTAATTGATTCAATGAATCCAGCCGCTTGTGGTATTGGATTTTTGATAGGATATGCGATTAGAAGGCTTTGCTTTGCTGCCGATGTAGGAACGGGATTGAGCGCAACTATGGCTTCTGATGTTACGATAGATCCAAAAAAACAAGGAGTAATATCGGTGTTTGAGATTGTATTCGTTGGGATAACAGTTTTTATAACCGGCTTTACTGTTGTATCTTCTGGCTTGGATCTTTCATCTTTAAGTGGTATATTAATAATGAAACTTGCATTGAATGATGCGAAATTTATTCACGTTATTTTTTCAACAATCATAATCTTGTTTGGTTTGACTACTGCCTGCTCATGTGGATTTTTGGCAAAAAGAGGAGTGGAATCATTCCTTTCATCAAAAAGAAAGATAACGAATTATATATTGCTTTTTCTGATAATAGTTTACTCAATATCATCTTCGTTTGCATCAAGTATATCATTTTCCGCTATATTGAATACCTTGGACGTTTGCCTAATATTTGCTGCTGTTGTGAATATTTTGGCAATATTTAGGAACAGAAAATTAGTTAGCTTTTCTCGATAAAAGTCTGTTGATTTTCATATTTTGAGCTTTAATTTTAATTGATTTGAAAAATATCAATTTAAGATTCACCAATCTACCCCAGCAATATACGAAGAAGATTGTGATTGATGCCGATAATAGAAAAAACCATACAATAAAGCTATCGGTAGATATTAACATTGATGGCGTTTCAATTGTTATTTCATATGGATTTATATAGTTATAAGTTGTTGCTATTGCCATTGTTATGCACAGGCAAAAGAATGTGATGAATATAATATTTTTTATTATCCAGATCATATTTAAATAACACCAGTTGATCCAAAGCCACCAGAAGATCTCGCTGTATCATTCAGATCTTCGACAAATTCAAAGCTTGCAATTTCAATTTTTGATATTACGGCTTGCGCAATTCTATCTCCTTGTTTGATTACGAATGGTTCTCTTGATGTATTTAATAAAATAACACCAATTTCACCCCTGTAGTCGCTATCAACAGTACCAGGTGTATTTAGTACGGTAATTCCATTTTTTAGCGCAAGTCCTGATCTAGGTCTAACCTGCATTTCAAATCCTGATGGCATGGATGAAGATATTCCGCCTTTCACAAGACATCTATCACCAGCCGCTAGCGTAAATTCTTTGTCGAGATTAAATTCATTTCCATGGCTAGAAACGGCTATTGCTCTTAAATCAAACCCCGATGCACCCTGTGTTGCATATTGTAAAAGCGATCCGTTTTGATAGACTTGTTTTGATTTTTCAGATGTAAATTTTATTAGCAATTTCATTTTTATTTCAATAGATGGAAAAATATAAATCAATAAAAATATCTTGCAAGTTTTTCCTTGACAAAACAAAAATAATTAACAAAAGGTGTGAAAATAATTAACTAACATAAAAATAAAAATAGTACAAATATTCGTTGGATTATCAATTTTGTCAATTACCACAATATTTGGCTTGAAGCTATTTTCTCTATCCGGCACAAATATTGACTCTGGTGAATCTATAGAGCTTATAGCTGATTTTTCAAGTTCAGATGGCATTGAAGTGGGTAGCGATGTAAAGATAGCAGGAGTTAAAATAGGATCTGTATTAAGCAAATTTTTAACAGATAATTATAAAGCTAGGATTGCAATTGAAGTAGCAAGTTCCATTAAAATACGTAATGATTCAACTCTTGCCATAGTAAGTTCTGGATTGCTTGGAGGTAAGTATGTTGAGATAAAAATAGGATCCGAAGAAGAATTTATGTCTAATGGTCAGAAATTTGAATCAACACAAGGGTCTATAAATATCGAGGAATTGATAGGAAAATTCGCATTCTCAAAATAGCTATCCGATAAAAGGTTCGCCACGAAAGTTTAATATATTATTAAATTTTTTGCAGGATTCAACGCTCTTGTCGCATGAGGTAATGAGTAAAATTTCATCATCAAAATCTATTTGCAATGGGCAAATTTGCGATAGCGTTATGATTGAGTTATTGTGTAGAAGTATTTTGGATTGAAAAATCTGATTATTTTTTACAATCTTAAACGTACCATTTTCAAAAAATTCAGTTGATTCTGTTGAAATCTGAAATTGATATCTGTTGATGATTTTTTTAATCGTTCCAAGAAATGTATATCCTGATAGGTCTTTTTTACAAAATCCATCACCGAATTCAGCACGACATGTTTTTGAGAAAAAATCACCAATTTCGTGGGATAATTTATATGCGTGAGATATAAATTCTATCACAATGTAGTTTTTATTTTCAATATTCGAAGATTTGATAATTCCTTTAAAAATGTTTATTTTTTTATCATTTGATATTGCGAATAAATTTATAAAACCACGATTTATGAATAAAAAATTATCAATGACATTTGAGTTTGCTGCTATATTGACAAAATTACTTATATCTGGCTTTAAAGAGGACGAGTTAAGCGTAAAATCGTCTATTCCATGCTCGTAAATCTTGCCTTCAAATTCAGTTTTATCAAGTTTTGTAGTGAAAAAAAACTCTTTTTCATTGATTGTAATATCGCAAAAAAAATCTAAATTATTTGCTGTTTTTAATATTTCCGATCCAATCATATTGCGATAAAATTAATCTAAAACTTCCGTTAAAAGTATCGACTCTTCAAATTTATATGAGTTGACCCCTTGTTTGCTGAATTTTATAAAATTTACGTCAAATCGAACTCTTATATCAAAGGTAAAATTTGCGGATATGATATCGCCATTTTTGATTTGATCGATAATTTCGACAAAATTGGCGGTAATTTTAAATTTTGCGTTATCTATTTTTACTTTATTAACAAAAATTTCTACTGACTCTTGGTTGACAAGGGTAATTTTTCTTGTTGATATTTCATTTTCCAGTGTGTATGTTTTTATAAAATCAAACTTATTATTTTGATTTTGCACAACGCCAAGAATTTGATTTTTTGCCGAATAATCAGAAATATCAGTTATTCTAAAAGAATGAACTTTACCCTGCGTAATGCGGAAAAATGTAATCAATGTATCCATTTCAGATTGAAGCAACTGGCTTGGTTGAATTTCATATTTTATTTTTGGATATGACCAGCTTGATTGCACAAAGTCTTTGCCTGAGGTTGTTTCAATAATATTGGATTGAAAACAAGGACCACCAATTGCCTTTGCAGATATGCTTGCTGGTAGTTTTATATTTTTAAAAGCCATATAACTCAAGAAAATTTTCGCTCGAGTTATAGACGATAAGCTTGTTTATTTTCTGGAAGCAGAATTTAAAATTTACCCCACAATATTTGATTTGTTATTTCATGATGATATATTATTTCTTCTTTTTTTACTAAATTACCAAGGCTTTTTGGGCATCTATTTGCAGTTTTTTCCTTTAAATCATAGTATTTTTCCTGAACATCCGAACCGATAATTTCTTCAATAACTTTGCTATTTTTAAAATATCTCATAGCATCGTAGATATTGGATGGTAGTTTTTCTCTTTTGTTCAAAATCTCATCCATTGATGAATTTTCGATATTTTCAATTCCAATAAGACCTGTTTTTAGAAGTACCATATTGCACATATACGGGTTGCAATCCGGAGCTATTGATCTAACCTCCAAACGTGATGATTTCTCGTTTCCTATTGGAAATCTTATCATAGATCCTCTATCTCTATCGGACATTTTGATTTCATTTGGTGCTTCAAATTTTGGATCAAGCCTCCTGTATGAATTGACACTTGAATTTAAAACCAAGCACATTTCCTTTGCGTGATAAAGAATTGATGTTGCAAATTTTATTGCAAATGTTGATAATTTGTTTTTTGGATCGAAGAATATATTTTTATTATTTTTTGAAATTGAGATATTTGTGTGCATTCCGCTACCGTTGATGTTTATTAGCGGTTTTGGTAGAAAAGATGCCGTGCAATCAAGCATTTTTGCGATTTGTCGACATAAAAGTTTGTATATTTGTATCTGATCTGCGGCCTGTACTGGATCGGTGTATCTGTAATTTAACTCAAATTGAGATGGAGCAACTTCCGGATGATCTTTTTCATTTTCAAAGCCCATTGCTCGTTTTGCTTCGGCAACCATATCCATAAAGATTCTTAATTTATCCTGTGGTAATGAATTAAAATATCCACCTTGAGTAACCAATTCAAAACCTTTTATATCTGAAAAAGATTGCTCTACATCTATACCATTTAGAAGAAAACCTTCAATTTCTGGCGCTATGTTAAATGTGTATTGATTTTTTTTATGTTGATCATTAACAAAATTTTGCAACATTCCTCTAAAATCACAGCTGTACTGTTTTCCATTGTGATCCAAAACATTCGCAAACATCAATACTTTGCCGGAGCCAAAAATATCAGCTGGAAGCCATCTGAAGCTTGACCAGTCAATTTGCAAATAAAGATCTGATTTGTCTTGCGTGGCAAAGCCTCTTATTGAAGATCCGTCAAATGTTAATCCATCATGACTTTTTAAAACATAATTTTTATCATAATCAAGATTTAGTAGCTTACCTTCAAGATCGGTAAAGCAGATAGTTATAGCTTTAATTTTTTTTTCTTCAGCTAGATATTTTGTGATCTTGTCTTTAAAAAAATCCTGAGAACGCATCTCGGAACGCAATTTTTTCATCTCTAAATTCTTTTCTTCAAGTTCATCGTATGATATAATTAAAAATTTCTTCATTTCATTTTGGTTAAATAACATTTAATTAAAGCAATATTAATATTAGCCAATATACATCAAGGAACATTAACATGTCAAGAAAATTACAATTTAATTGAATTAAAAAGAATATTATGTTGACTTTCAGGATTTTATTATCATGATTATTGAGCATGTTTTAGTTTATGTTGTTAAAAAATAAAAAAGGATTAATAATGGGCGTTGCAAACGAGAGATCAATCGCTTGGGGAATAGCAAAAATGGCTAGTGATCATGGGGCTGAATTGGCATTTTCATACCAAGGAGAAGTGTTGCAAAAAAGAGTTCAACCACTAGCTGATTCTATCAACTGTGGCGAGAATGTCTATGAATGCGATGTTTCTAATGATGAATCATTGGATGGTTTGTTTGAAAAATTAGAGGAAAAATGGGGAAAACTGGACTTTGTTGTTCACGCAATTGCTTTTTCTGACAAAAATGAATTAAAAGGAAGTATATGCGGAACAAGTAGAGCAAACTTTAATTTATCGATGGATGTATCGTGTTATTCACTGATTGCAATTGCAGCAAGAGCTGAAAAATTAATGCAAAATGGAGGAAGTATAACAACTTTAAGCTACTATGGTGCTGAAAAAGTTGTACCAAATTACAACATAATGGGCGTTGCAAAAGCTGCGCTTGAGTGCTCAGTGCAGTACCTAGCATCAGATCTTGGAGAAAAAGGAATTAGAGTAAATTCGATATCTGCTGGACCTATAAAAACTCTTGCAGCATCTGGAATTTCAGATTTCAAGTCGATATTAAATTACAACGAAAAAAATACCCCACTAAAAAGAAATGTTTCTCAAGAGGAAGTTGGAGGGGTGGCTGTATTTTTGATGTCTGATCTTGCAAGTGGAGTAACTGGGGAAAATATTCACTGTGATGCAGGTGCTCATGTCATGGGTTGCCCAAAAGTTTTAAAAGAAGAGTAATTGAAAAATTTCCCAATATAAAATTATGAGGCGGCATTTTACAAAGAATGTCGATTGCAAAATATCAGTAATTCTTTCACATATTTTATATATAGTTAAATAATAATATTTAATATATTATCTAATAGTCCATAAATGCGGATTCGTTGCTCCAATTGATGTTTCTATTGTTTTGATAACCCTACCATCCAAATCTATGATTTTCAACCTTGGTTTTGCCGTTGGTGATGTTTTTTCACTAAATATTATTGCATCTGAATTTGGCATAAATGTTGGATTTGATATAAGATATTCCGAGTAAATAATTTGCTCTTCTGTTTTGTCAGGTCTAATTATTCCTATGTGAAATATTTTATTTCTTAGTTTGTTAAAAACAATCCAGCCACCATCTGGAGAGTATTTTGGTTCAGCGTATATTCCATCAAATCCGGTTAGCATTTCTTCCGTGCCAAATGGAGTTTCGATATTCATTTTGTACAGATTTCTTCTACCATTTCTTCTTGCTTCATATACAATTTCCGAGTCATCAGGCGATACATTTACAGATGTAGATATATCGCTGGAAACAAGCGTTCTATTGAATTGAGGAGATGCTAACTTTATATAACCTTTGTTTCCAAACTCTTCAGAATATAGAATACATTTCTTTGTGTTGCACAAGGATGCAGAATTTAATATACTATCCTCACCTTCCTGTGTTATTTTGTATAAACTATCCAGATTAATTTTTTCTTTGGTCAATATATTTGCAGCTTTTAGCTTTGAAACCCCTGTCGTTAAATCGTTGTAAATAATGGCTTTATTTTCAACATCAAGAGATGGATTGTTTAACAAGCCACCTTGTAGTATGATTTTTTCACCGAATCCATCTAGGTCAATCATGTATATACTTGTTGTGGATTTTATATTTTTTACCTGATCGTTTGAGGTAAATAGTAGTTTTGATTGAAAATATCCTGATTTTCCTGTAATTGCAAAATACGATATATCTGAAGCAATGTGTGATGTTTTTCTGAGATTTTTTATGTTAAATTGATATCTTTTTTCCGCTAGAACATCACCATTTTTGACATTATATACTTTGATTTCTATGAAATAATCTCCGGTTTTTATATCTTTTGGTGCAATGTTGATATTGATGTTAAAATTAATTCCAAAGAAATCGTATCTTTTAACATCTATGATATTTTCCTCGGTTTGATGATTTACGATTCCGTAAAAATCTATGTCAGGAGTTATTGACAAGTCATTTTTTATTATTTCAAAAATTTTATCTAATACCGCATCGGATTCTTTGCTATGGTAGTCGGATTGACCTATTGATGATGCTGAAACTTTAAATCTGGCACCGTAGATTTTATCGATTTCTATTTTTGATAGCTCGGCCTTTGCATTAAGCGAATAGAATATCAGTAAAGTAATTGTAAGAATTTTTTTTATCATTTTTAAAACAAAATATCACAGCTATTTTTTGCATATTGCGTTATATCTCCTGCGCCTATAAAAATCGCTAAATCATTAGCAGAGGGAGACAGGTTTTTAATTTTTTGGACTAAATCATGATATTCAATGAATTCAGCATTACAATTTGATTTTTGATTTATGTCGGAAATAAATCGATTTAAGTCAATTCCAAAGGTTTCCGTTTCACCGGCAGAGTAGACATTAGTGACAAATAATTTGTCGAAATTTTTGAAATTTGGAATAAATTCTTCGTAAAGTTCAGCTGTTCTAGAAAATTTATGTGGCTGAAAAATTCCTATTAATCGTCCATTTTTATCCTTCATTTTCATATATTGACGACATGCGTTTGATGCAGCTAATATTTTTGCCGGATTGTGAGCATAGTCATCAACCACAAGCATTTCATCTATTTTCCCTATCAGAGAAAACCTTCTCATAGTTCCGGAGAATTCAGATAAAGAGTCAATAGCCTGCTGAATATCACATCCAGCCAAGCTAGCAGCGGCAATGCAACCGGTAATATTCTGCACATTGTGACATCCTAATAAAAGTGTTTTTACCTTGAATTCTTGATTTTTATGAAGTATTTTAAATGTTGTGAAATCTGCATCAAAAGTTATATCCTTATAGATAAAATCTGCATTTTCGGCACCATAGGTAATTATTTTATCGCTAGCATTTGCGATTTTTTTTAGTATTGGATCATCAATGCATACAACTGAATATTTGCTTCTTGATATTAAATCAACGAATAATTTTTCAATATTTTCAAGTGTTTTATGATATATCATGTGATCTTTTTCAACGTTTGAGATCATTGATATTTCGGGTTTTGTATCGCAAAAAGAACCATCTGACTCATCGGCTTCAAAAACCATATAATCACCAAGACCAAATTTATAATTAGCCTTGTATTCCTTCATTATTCCGCCGCATATTATTGCCGGATCTTTCTGGCATTTATCCATTATATACCCTAGAATTGCGGTATTGCTTGTTTTTCCGTGGGTTCCGGAAATGGCAATTGACTTATATTTTTCAGACAATATTCTCAACGCATCAGCACGATGTATAAGTGGTATGTTGAGAGATTTTGCTTGGATAATTTCTTCATTTTCATCTAAATTGATCGATGATGTATATACTACGCACCCAATATCTTGTGTAATTAATGATTTGCTATGGTTGGATTTTGATGAGATATTTTCACTATTCAGGATCGTTATAATATCACTATTTTTGGAGTCACTTCCTGATACATCAAAGCCTTTTATTTTCATTAATCTAGCTATTGCACTCATTCCTATGCCACCTATGCCGCAAAAATGAACTTTTTTATTTCTCAGAAATTCGGAATTAATTTTATTGACATTCATTTTTTTGTGATTAAACATTTTTTGAAAACGCTTTAAAATATGAATAAGTTTTTTATAAAAAACAAGATTTTTTTCATATATTTGATATCATCTTTATTTCTGGTTATTTCTGACCAATTATCAAAGATATATATTGTAAAATTTTTTAATAATCAATGCGGAAATGAATTTCTTGATTGCTCAAGGCAGTTATTCTTGTTTTTTAATTTTACTTTTGTTTGTAATCACGGTGTTAGTTTTGGATTTTTATCAGATTTTCAATATTCAAATATCGTTTTATCTGTCTTGACTATTGGAATTTTGACAGTATTTTTAAGATTGCTGTTTAAATCAAAAAATAGCGTTGAACGCACTGGATTTTTATTCATTGCATCTGGTGCAATTGGAAATATAATAGATAGATTTCGTGTTGGCTGCGTAGTGGATTTTTTACATTTTCATTATCATGATTGGCATTTCGCGGTATTTAATTTAGCCGATAGTTTTATCAGCATTGGGGGTGCTGTTATTATTTTTAACGAGATTATTAAGATGCCAAAAGTGAGAAGTTTTTTTGCCAAATGAACATATTATTTTGCATAATGATATCAATAATTTTCTCATCTTGTGGATGTGCAAATAAGGAAAAGATTTTAAAAGAAAGAGCAGAATCGATAGCGGTTGTCAGGCGGGATCACGGAGATATAATTCCTCCTTTAGTGATGAATGCTCCAGATTTATCGGAATGTACGATGTAATTATTTTTTTTGATATGATGATAAATAAAATTAATGATTTGTTTATGTATGAAATATTTGGACTACCTTTTGCTGTATTGTTTTCAGGTTTAAGCGCTATATTTTTAATACTGTATCTTAAGTTTATAAATTTTAGATTCATAAAAGATAAAACGCCGGAAAAACCACAAAATTTAGATGGAATTTCTAAGTTAAAAGCATTTGCATCGGCATCAGCTGGAACTCTCGGTATAGGAAATATTTTTGGCGGAGCGATGGCAGTTACGATTGCTGGCGCTGGGTCGCTATTTTGGATTTTTGTTCTCGGTATTTTTGCTTCGATTATAAAATTTTGCGAGGTTTATCTCGGTCATAAATACAGAAAAACAATTAATAGACAAATACATGGTGGGTCATTTTTTTACATAAGAGATGCTTTCAAATTCAGGTTTTCAAAACATATCGCAGTGCTTTATGCTGTAGTTTTCATTATAGCCTACATAGGTGCAGGAACTTTTCAAATTCACCAAATTGCATCAATGGCAAAGGTTTCTTTTGTTGAAGATGGAACTGTATTGGGAAATAATATTTCATTGATTATAGCAATACCAACAGCAATTTTTACCTGCTTTATATTGTTTGGTGGGGTTGCAAAAATTGCAAACGTTCTCACTGCTGTAATACCGGCTATGGCAATTTCATATTTCATTGCAACAGGATTTATCTGTGTTAGATATTCGTCAGAAATCTCTGGTTTATTTTCTAGAATTTTAGCAGACGTTCTGAATCCAAGCCTTCCTCTTGGTTTTGTTCTGGGATACTGCCTTCATAGAATTTTGTTCGCAAGTGATGCCGGAACAGGAGTTTCGGCTATAGCCAATGCTCAGGCCAATACCACTCCTCTTAAGCAAGCAAAATTGGTAGCTTTGGAGCCAATTTTAGTTTCCTTGGCAATGTGCATGACGGGATTCGTTGTTTTGTTGACAGGATCGGATATTTTGGCTGCATCAGAGGGTTTATCCGGAGTGCAAATAGTGCATCATGCATTTGATATTAATTTTTTAACCGAGGTTATATTTTTTATAGTGGTCTGTTTGTTTGGAGTTAGTACAACTCTTGCTCACGGATATAATGTATCTGAGGCGGCGGTATTTTTATTTGGAAAAAGCGGTAAAAAATACAGCCATATATTTTACACCATTGCAATTGTATTTGTTGCGCAAATGACCTTGGATAAATTGGTACCAATTATAGATATGTCGTTTATGCTATCGATTTTTATCAATGTAGGATTTATACTTTTTGCATCAAGAATAATAAAAAAAGATTTGTTATAGCTTGAAAATTATTTTATCTATATAATTGATTGAGTACTTTTGCTTTTTTAAATGGTTGATATCAAAGATTTATCAATGGAATTCGGAAATAGAACATTATTTTGTGATGTTACATTCTCGATCAATCCAGGAGAGAGAATTGGTTTGATTGGAAGAAATGGAGCTGGTAAGTCTACATTTTTTAAACTCTTACTAAAAGAATTAGAACCATCTGATGGAGAAATAAGAATACCGGATTATTATACGATTGGACACTTAAGTCAGCATTTTCATTTTACACACGCTACTGTAACCGAAGAGGTTTGCAGTGTTTTAACTGGTGACAGAGAGGATGAGGCTTGGAAAGGAGATATGATATTAATGGGGCTAGGGTTCTCATACGAGCAAATGGATCAAAATCCAAATAGTTTATCTGGGGGGTTTCAGGTCAAGGTAAATCTAGCGAAAATGTTGCTTTTGGAGTCAAATTTATTATTATTGGATGAACCGACAAATTATTTGGACATATATTCAATAAGATGGCTATCGGA
>CAMCTP010000008.1 GCA_945878495.1 Rickettsia typhi
TGTTGCTCACGATGATATTCAGCCAAGTATACCATGGGAAGAGCAAATTGAAAAAGCTTTAAAGACAATGGATATTTTTATATCTATACATGGAGAAAATTCTAACAAAAGCACATGGTGTCAACAGGAAATAGGTTTTGCGAAAGCAAGAGATGTAGATATTATTCCAATCATGACAACAAACAACGGCAAAAAATTCTTACCAGAGGGCTTTGTCAGTAAAATACAGGCAATGCCGATTATCGATTTGCCTGAATTGAGTGATAAAATCGTCAATACCGTTCGTGAAAGTAAAAAAATTGGAAAACTTTACAATACGTCAATTAATCCGCTACCAGTGCAAATCAATGCAAATTATGATTATGAAATACCATTTTAACCTATACACCCACCTCCCAAAACAACCTCGCCGTCATACATAACGCAGGCTTGACCGGCAGTTATCGCTCGTTCTGGTTTGTCCAAAACGACCTTGTATCGATCAGTGGAAATTCGTGTAATTGTCGCGGAAATTTCCGGCTTTAGCGCTCTGACAATAACATTGCATTTGAATTCCGCCAGATCTTCGAGTCCGGATTTTAAAAAATTCATATTCGTTATCTCAAACTCGGAACTGTACAAGTCCGCTTCATTTGCCACATAAACGATATTTTGTGCGACATCTATCCTGCTAACATAAAGTGGGTCAACCGTGCCACCAACTCCAATTCCTCGCCTTTGTCCCACGGTATAAAATACAGCCCCCTTGTGCGATCCAATTACCATGCCACTTTCCTCCAAAACGATATCGCCAGTTTTTTCAAAACTTGGATCGATTTTTGTCAAAAACTTCCCATAATCACCATCCGGTATGAAACATATATCCTGACTTTCTTTTTTGTCCGCCGTTGCGATTCCTAATTCGGCGGCAATTTCACGGGTTTTTGATTTTGGAAAATCACCCAATGGAAATAGAGTTCGAGCCAACTGATCCTTAGTTGTGGCGAATAAAAAATAACTCTGATCCTTGGTTTTATCAAATGCCTTGTGCATTTCAACCTCGCCATCAAGCTCAACTCTTTTAACATAATGTCCCGTTGCAATATATTCAATTCCAAGGTCATTTGCAACCCCAAGCATATCCCTAAACTTTACGCTTTGATTACATTTTATACACGGTATCGGAGTGATTCCGGATCGATATCCTTCGACAAAATCATCGATGACGTCCTTTTTGAAGGTTGATTCGTAATTAATAACATAGTGCTTAATTCCAAGATTAGCACAAACGGTTTTCGCATCAAAAATATCACGAGATCCACAGCAAGCTTTTGCATTTTTATTTTTTTCATCTGATGAATATAATTGTAGTGTTACGCCTATTACATTATACCCCTGATTATGTAAAATTGCAGCAACGGTCGAGCTATCAACCCCGCCTGACATACCAACCATTACCGTTTTTTTTTCCACCATTTATAATAAATTATTCTTTTTAAAACTAAAAAAGTCCTTTGACGAAACTATTATATGATCTAACAAATAAACATCGATAGATGAAAGCAATTTTACAAGGTCATTTGTTATTTCAATATCATCGTTGCTTGGTATTGTGTTTTGAGATGGGTGATTATGCAAAATAACCAGCTTACTAGCCTTTAAAGTAGTTGCGGAAAGAATGATATTTTTCTTATCAATGCTAACTTTTGTTGCAAATGAATTTGTCGTTTTCTCAGAATGTAAAACATTTCCGCTTTGATCAATATACATTATTGCAAAGCATTCATAATTCAGACCACCTATTGTTATCTGCCAGTAATCCACAACTTCATCGATTTTCGATATAATATTTTTACCATAAAATCTGTCCTTCAAAACATCATCAACAAAATGTTTTAGAAGCTGTATTATGTCAACCAATTTTTTATTCTGACAGTAAGAATCAAGTTGCTCAGCATCGCTAAATATAGCACTGCTTATCGATTGAAATCTATCCAAAAGTTTATCAACCAAGATCGATGATATGTCCGGATCTATTAATTTTATGATTTTTTTTAATCTATAATTCGCATTTTCATTATTGCCAATTTCAATATCATTAATTCCTTGTGTTTGATTTAATTTATCAGCTATATCTTCAATATTTATGACAACAGCCCCCTCTTTAATAGTTTCATTTTGCTTAGCACTTTTCTTTGGTTTAATATTTGATATTGGATTAAATCTATTCATACTATGTTAATTTTTGCTTTTTAAAATCAGGTATTGTCATGTCTTGATTGACAACAACTTTTATTCTTGTTCCCTGCGGTAGCAGTGCAATTGGATTTAACATACTTGATCCTGCGGTTAATTTTTCCGCTGCACTTTTTGTGTTTTCAATAACACTTTGCGCCGCAAGATTTACCGGATTTATGTTTGTAGTTGCAACGGTACCATTTGAGCTAACCATTTGAGTTTGACCATTATCTGTACCTGTAATTTTTTGTAATGCAACGGCTGCTCCAAGATTTACGAAACTCAACAATAAAGAGTTACCAAAAATTTCACCAAATCTATTGTCGACATCAGCCTCTATCCCCGCCCTACCAAATTGGTCTGCTGCCTGTGCGCTAAGAGATATCGATATTCCATCAGGCCTAATTACCCTATTCCACCCTATCGCAAGACGAGATTGTCCACGCTGAATAGTGCTTTGATAAGTACCGTATATTCTTGTCCCCTTTGGAATTAATATTTTCGTCCCAGACTCACCAAAAACGTCCCTTGCAACTATACCTCTTACCGGACCAGGCAATTGAGAGTTAATTGCGGTTTCCAGAACAACATCCAACATTTTTCCCTGCAAAATTTTGTTCTCAAGATCCTCAACTTTTGTCACTTGAGCCTCGTTATCTTTTGCCACTTCTTCCTTGCCACCAGTTTTTCCTTCAATTAATCGTGTTTTATCATATATTATAAAATCCGACTCACCATTGCTTGCTGATTTTTTTTGCTGATTCTGAGTTGAAGATCCAGAATCATTTCCATTGCTTATTACAAACATTTTTACCTCTTTTTTAGCTTGAACGGCAGCATCTGGATTTTGGAGATTTCCAGTTTCAATCTTAGCAAAGTCCTGACCAGATGGAACATCGATTGGTGGTGGCAAGGTCGGTAAAGTTGGCGTTTTTTCTTGAGGCTTGTCTATTTTTACCTCGGGAGCTTTTTCTTCAGTAGCTTTGCTTTGGGCGATTTTCTTTTCCTCATCCTGCTTTGGAATTGGAGCTTTTGGTTCTTCAAATTTAAAATCCGGTAAATCTGGCAACATTGGCGCTTTTATTGATGGTGCTTGAGCTCTTTCAAGCGGGATTTTGGCATTAAAAGCTTGATTTTCAATTACATTATCTGATGGCTTTGGCTCTGCTAGCACTCCTTTTGATCTATTTTGTAAATCAATATCTAATTTTTCAGGCTTTGGTTCCTCTAAAGCGTTATCTGCTTTGCTATCAGCTGGATCTTTGGTTTGATCGCCGGAGAAAAATACATTATAAACCATCAAGGCACCCCCGACTCCTATAGCGGCAAATTTAAAATACCTCTTCAATTTTTTTTTACTATCTCCACCGTCACCGGAGGTGGACTTGTCCTCCAATTCTTCTTCTTTAATTTCAGCGTCCCTTTTTGCTTTCATTAGATTATGCTATAATATTTTAAAAATGCCAGAATGACGAAATAAGCAAATGCTATCGGCATTAGGATTTTCCAATTAATCGCCATTAATCTATCGTACCTATATCTCGGCAGAGCAGCTCTAACCAAAATAAAAATATACAATACAAAGAATATTTTTAACAAAAACCAAATAATTGATGGTATAAATGACAAAAATTCAAATGGTGGATGCCACCCGCCAAGAAATAGCAGAACGCAAAATGTAGACATTAACACAATGTTCATATTCTCACCCAAGAATAGTAGGACAAATGGCATGGACGAATATTCCGTGCTATATCCAGCAACAAGCTCTGATTCAGCCTCGGGAAGGTCGAATGGATGTCTATTTGTTTCTGCCAAAATCCCAATGATAAATATAATAAATACTGGAAATAATGGTATTGCAAACCACATATTTTTCTGCGCATTTACAACGTCCGTTAGATTTAAAGACTCCGACATTATTAAAACGCATAAAATGCAAAAACCTATCGAAACCTCATAAGAAATCATCTGACTCGCCGAACGAATTGCCCCAAGAAATGAATATTTTGACTGACTTGAGTATCCGGCGATAATAACGCCATAAACCGCAATAGATGATATCGCTAATATATAACTCACTCCAACGTTAATATCAGCAAAAACAAAATTCTCAAACGGTATCACCGCCCAGCCAAACAAAGCTAGGGAAAATGTTAAAATCGGTGCTACAAAAAATAGTATTTTGTGGGCTTTATTCGGTATAATTATTTCTTTATTCATTCCCTTGATTGCATCGGCAAATGATTGGAGTAAGCCAAATGGACCAACAACACTTGGACCCTTTCGTAGCTGTATTGCACCAATAATTTTCCTCTCCGCATATACAAAAAATGCTACAAAAATCAATATAGGAAAGATTATTGCAACAGATTGTAAAATTGTTGATATTGCAAAATATTCTTGCATTCAAAAAAAATACTTTGCATAAGATAAATGTAAATATATTATATTCAAGAATGTTTTTTGACGAAAATTTAATTATCGAAAAAATCTGCGAAAAATTAGATCAAATGATTGATGTGAACGAGAAAATTGCCATTGCTGTTTCTGGTGGAGTTGACAGTTTATTCTTGGCATTTATTTTAGCGAATTATTACAAAATAAATTTCGATATCTCAAATATTTTTTGCGTTATTGTAGATCATGATTTGCGACCAAACTCCAAATCAGATGCCTTATTCACAAAGTCGATGATAAAAAAATTCGGCATAAATAATAGTGAAATAATAAAGTGGAAACATGAAAAAATTACGGCAGGAATTGAACAAAAAGCACGTGATGCAAGATATGAAATATTCAGTGAATTTTGTGAAAAAAATGGAATAAAAAAAATATTTCTCGGGCAGCATTTAGATGATAATATTGAAACATTTTTAATGAATTCATTTAGAAAGTCTGGAATTCTTGGTCTTGGCGGTATGATTGAAAAGGTTGAAAAAGGAAACATGATTGTCATGCGTCCGTTGCTAGATCTTCCAAAGGCAAAAATTCTAAAATTTATGCTGGATAACAAAATTTCTTGGGTGGAAGATGAAACAAACAAAGATACCGCTTTCACCAGAAACAAATTTAGATCACTCATCGCAAATCTAAATCTCGATGATCAGGATTATAGTAAAATCAATGGGACAATTTCGGCAATTCAGGATGTAAATTCAATGATTTTTAGTGAAATTGATGAGTTCATAGCAACTAATTGTGAAATCAAATCACCACCAGCAAACGAAATATCTTTAAATCGTTCTGGGTTTTTAGGTCTGCATAGAGTAAAACAATTATATACAATATATAAGATTTACAACACGCTAGAGATAAAAGATAAGCCTCGTGCTGAACAAATTGAAGATTTTTGCTTTATCTTAAAATCATTCAAAGGAGATGAATCTAGAAATATACATTTTGCCGGACTGCGTGTTGCAATTCATCTGTTAGAAATCGTTTTCACAAAATAAATTATCGCATATTTTTCAAGTAGTGATTATCTTTAAAGTTAATGGCTTGACCGATAATCTCGTCCATATTTTTCTCCTTAATTTTAAATACACTGTAGCCATTTTCAGCATTTATATCAACGGAAGAACCAGATATTGGTTCTAAAAATGCCGTGAATGATGCGATCATTTTTGATGGAATTAAGCTTGCTATTTTATATATATACCCAGAAATAACAAAAGGAATATTTAATACTTTACCTTTAAAGTTTAGAGTTTTTAAAATCTTTAATATAAAATCTTGATAATTTATTTCTTGATTGACCAACTTAAAAGATTTGATTTTTATACCGCTTAAATCTTTTATCAATAATTCAAAAAATAATGCTGCATTTTCAGGGCATGTTAAAGAAATTTTGCTCTGTTTATTTCTTGCATTATTTAAAATTAATGGCATATTTTTTAATACCATGCTTGATAGTATCATTTGGCTATCCTTGGCGATAATATCACCGATAAAAACTTTTATTTTTCCCCTATTAATAGAATTTTCTTGCCTTTCTCTGTGTTCAACTTTTATTAATTTATTGTTATTTTTCATCGAATATTCATCCAAAATTTCTTCAAGAAATAGATCAGATTTTTTGTATGATTTTACCGCTGGAAAATGTATAATTAAATCAGAAAGATGCAAGATATTTGTTATGAAATTATAGTCTTTATTTTTCGCTTTTGTGATGGTAATTTTTCCAGCTAAACCGTATATTTTTAACTCTCTGCATTCAGATAAATCATTTGCTATTATATTTACATAAAAACCTAGGTCTATCAGTTTTGGCACTATATATTTTGTTAAAATAAATTCTGGATTAAATATTGTAATAATCATATTTATTTACTCATTTATTATTGAATAAATACAAAAAAATAAATGTAAAATAAAAAATGGAATTGACTATAATATTTTTTGCAAAATGATTGGTATATTTTGCTGATAATTATGAGCTACATGTTAATATCTCATATTACATCATTCTTTGGAACTTCTGTATTTATTTATTTGGCATCAAAGCCGGTAATAAAAGCGGTAAAAAAATACAACCGTGAAATTAAAAAAACCTATGCAAAGTCAAATCTTGAAATGCGTAAATTAACAAAAAAACTTCTAGAACTTGAGCTTGAGTTGGCGGAAATAAAAAATAATAGCATACAAATTTTACAAGATGCAAAAGCTGATGCAGATCGCAGGTTTGCTGATGAAGCTGCAAAGCTTGAAAAATACAAAAAAAACAAACTATCTGAGCTGGATTCAATTTTTGAATACCAAGCAAAACAAAATGAAAAAATGGAGAAAATCAGTATAATAGAATCTGCAATTTCATCAATTGAAAAATCTCAACATTCGAAATTAAACTAAATTATCTAAAAATTTCTGATAATTTCTCAAAATATTAGCCACAGCTTCTTCTACGGATTTTGAGCTAACATCGATAATTTCTACACCAAGCCTTCCGCAATATCTTCTAAAGTCTCTTAGCTCATCCCTTATACTGTTAATACTATTATAGTTCGATTGCATATCAAAGCCATCAAATCTCAATCTACTATCTCTTAAATAAAGCAATCTGTCTGGATCTACCGCAAGACCTATGACCATAATTTTTTTCTCTGCAACGCAATTTCTCAATTCTTTTGGCATTAAATCTTCCGAGACAAAAGGTATATTAATAACCCTTAAACCCCTGTTTGCAAGGTATATACTGGTTGGAGTTTTTGACGTTCTTGACACTCCTATGATTATTATTTGAGCATCCTCAAAATCACCCATCATCTTACCATCATCGTGATTCAAGGTATATCTCAAGGCATCCATTTTTTGAATATAATCATCTGTCAAGCCGGTTTTACGCCTAATTTTCGTTGGTTTTGTATTTAATAACTCGGCAACTTCAGATATTGCATAATCTATTACCGGTATAATCTTACATCCTGCAATATTGCCAGCAGCCTCGGAAATCATGTCCTCTATTTGATTCTCAAGTATTGAAAATAATATAACACCCGGATTTTTTTCAACCGATGCTATTATTTCCGGCACCTGATCTGCATATCTTACAAATGGCCATAAAACTCTATTGATTTTTACATTTGGAAATTGCGTGCTAATTATCGCAGAAATATTCATCAAGGTATCGCAAGTAAAATCAGATATTAAATGTATATTTAAAATTTGCATTTTTTAGTTGAAAAAAATTTTTTCCTATATATACTCGATTAATAATATTAATCAATAGTAATGAAAAAAATACAAATTATCCCAGGAATTCTTTCGTCTATATTAATATTATACATATCTTTATCATATTATTTTTCCGCAAAATATAACTTTTTCTTGGAGTCAAAATCCCCGCATTATCAAAAAACTACCATTGATATCGAATGTCAAGATGCAGAAACAAACTGTATAAATTCAATCAATAAAGCGGTTGCGGAAAATAATGAAATTAATGTCATTTTTAATATACAAAAGTAGCTTCCGCATTCTAGAAAATACACAATCGCTAGAGAAACTAAATCTATGCAATACAATCTATCGGATATAGCAAAACAATTTATCGACATGACGGTCAGACCAATGGAAAGCTTGAAATTAAAATCCGGTTTAAAAATTCAAGATTTTAAAAAAGTTGACTGTATAGGATTTTTGCTTATTGTCTTAGAAAATGCAAATATCAAAAATATCAAATACAGTGATTTAATCGAAAAATCTCTGTACAGACCATCGAAAAACTCTGATGTAAATAACTCGATTAGAAAGTTTTTATCCGAAAATACATTATTTCAGGCAAATGAAAATATCGAACCAATATCAAACTCAATATTAGTTTTTCTTCTTGAGGGTAGATATTTGCACTTTGGTTTTTGCGATATTGAAAATGAAATTCAATATATAATACACGCAAACTCGACAGTAAAAAAAATTACCAGAGAAATCTTTGATGATAATTTAAAAAAATTCTTGATAAATATTATTACAATTAATACTTATAATAAAAAGTGAAAAATAAATGAGCATTGAAAAAATTAATCACAATATTAATGACTTCGAAAAGAAAAATAAATTATTACTAAAAATTCTCGCTACAGCACTAGTTATCGGATCGGTAATATCTTTAATGCCGATATTTCTAAAATATAAAACCAGAATTTTATCGTCAATTATCAAAACCAAAAATCAAAATATTAAAATTAACAAAATATCAATCATTAACGACCTGAAGGCGGTAGATATTTCAATGATGCTTTTTAATAAAGAATTTGATATCAGCGTAAAAGCCGAAAACTTAGAGCCTGAAAAAGAAAGTCAAAATAAATCTATACTCAAAAACATTACATCAAAAGCAATATCCAAAAGTGATAACCGTAAATTCTCGATTGATTCATTGTACGGAGTTGTTGCACAAGGAGAGTATATAGAGCTTTATCCGGATCCGATTTTAAAAGATCAAGATGGAAATCTTGCCACATTCAGCACATTCAAAATAGATTTAAAATCAGGCATTATGTCGGGAAAAAGGATTTTTATCAACGGCTTAAATGATGACTTCTCGTACAATCTAACAGGAGACAATGCTACATATAAATCTGGGATAATTGAGCTAATCGGATCAATTAAAATCATAACAGAAAACCAAAAAAATCAAGAAAAAACCACAGCAACGTGCAACAAAGTTATCATAGATCTCAATACTAAAAAAGCTCAATTAATAGACAATGTTAACATCGATAATCAACTATACTCAATTCATGGAAATATTGTTCATCTATACTTCTTCGATCATCAAAAGCACAGCAATTCAAGCTCCTTGATATCTTCTGATATATCAAAAGCGGAAATTAGAGGAAATGTTCATCTTTACGACAAAACAAGAAAATCAACCGTAAAATCTGAAAATGCTGATTATGACTCCACGACTGGAAAAATTATATTTACCGAAAAAATCAAAATCAATGAAGCAAATAAACAAATAACTGCCCACAGTGCTGAATACAATATAAATAATCAAAAATTCTCCATCAACTCTAAATCGTCTCTTCTTTCGACAAAATCTGATACAAAACAGGATAATGACGGTAAAATTAAAATTGTTTTTAACAAAGAATGAAGCTTATTTCAAAAGAAAATTTAATGTTCCCATTATTTTCATTAATTGGTTTTGGAATTAACCCATTACCAACATTTGCAATACTTCTATTCATTGGTAAATTAATTAAATTCAAGGCCATGCTAAAGGAAATTAAACATGCCGCAAAGTCGATATGGAGTGATAAAAAATATCGCAGCTTCATAATAGAATTAACGTCATTGATGGCTATGGCGGTTTTCGTATCACCGAATTCAATTTTCTCGCTAAAAGCATTCTTTTCCATAATAGGAATGTATTTTACTTGCATAGTCCTCTTAAAAACCGTATATTTAAACGGTAAAGTTTTGATCGTATTATTCTGCGGGTTTTTTATGGGTCTACTAATACTTAGTGCAATTATGTTTTTTGAGGTAAGAAATGTCAGTGGTCAGCTTGTTTTCATTTTCGTACCAATATTATATGCAGCATTTCACAGGAGAAATGAAATTTTCAGAGACAAAAAATTCGCATATCTATCTTTTTTTATCATATTTGCCTTAATTGGAGTTGTGTTGTTTAAAAGCTCATACGGATCGGCAACGACAAAAATATCATATATATTATCGCCGATTGTATTCATTTTTTTCTACAATTTTCCCATCAAAATGCTAAAAAAATTCCTAATATTTTCCCTATTTGGAGTTTTTCTCACTATTGCCGCAGCGGTATATTTCTTAGATTCACAAAAAGTTTTGTCAAAATTTACAAATCTCCCTCTTTCCTTTAAACATAGAATCTGCATTCTTGAATCATCAATGGATTTAATCAAGAAAAATCCGCTTGATGGAAATGGTTTAAAATCTTCGAGATTTTACGATTCTAGCGAGATTTGCTATCACATAACAGAAAATGATCTCATTGCGCATGGCTTAAAAAAAGAAGCCGCGGAAGATCTATCAAAAGATTTTTCTTTTTACAAAAAACCATACTACCACCAGCATAATTTTATTATTCAGATTTTATTTGAATTTGGTATATTTGGATTAATAGCGTTTATTATCTTCTTGCAACGAGTCATTCGTGATAGTGATTTTTCCAATAAAAAAAATAATGCATTCAATTTAACCCTAATTTTTGCAATGTTTAATTCTTATATTTTTGCATACAGCTTATGGGAGTTTCATATATTTATATCCTTTGCAATGGCAAAATTAATATCGAAAACTCGATAAAATGCTAAAAATTTCCGTCTAGATTGTCAGACAATACTTCACCTGCCAATATATGGCAATGCAAATGAAACACCGTTTGCCCCGAATGTTTACCACAGTTATAGATCAAACGATATCCACTATCAAACACGCCTAATGCCTTTACGGTATTTATTATTGCATTATTCATAGCAACTTGCTCAATTGATCCTGCTCTTAAAGCAAAATCATTAAAATCTATATATTGACCTCTAGGAATAACTAGACCATGTACTTTTGCTTTTGGTTCAATTGAACGAAATGAAATACAGAATTCATCGCTGTAAATTAACTCGCGATTCACATCCCCAGCTAATATTTTAGCAAAGGGATTTGTTGAATCGTAATTGATGTTGCAATTTTTAGCAAAGGGATTTGTTAAATCGTATTTCATGTTCCAATTATATCGCTGATGGAGATCCGGCAAAAATCATAATACAAGAGTCGGAAGCCTCTTTAGTGTTAGATTTTATATTATAAACAGCATTATTTAGATCATCAAGAGTATATCCAGATGTTGTCAAAGAGGCTGGATCTGTTCCACCCAAGCTAGATCCATCTGCTTTTTTAAAGCAATTGTTACCATATTGCCAGTTACCATGGGCAGCCGTAACTCTACCCGCTCCAGATCCAGAATATCTGAATGGCATTCCATTGCTTATTTTTTGATCAATAGGCTGAGCAAGATCAGGAGATACACCTCCCATACCTATACCTTTTGCCAACCACGAACTTGGTGCCGTCACTTTTGTGTCATCTGACCCACCAGGCTTACAAGAACATGTAATAGATATCGTATTTTCTCCAACTCCGAATGGACAAAGACTAGGACAATACGTATAACTTTGTTGCTGAGTCGTACCAAAAACTGAACACGTTGATCCATTACAATTAGATCCCTGCCAAGTTAAGGTCCCGGCTCCTATTAATGATATAGGCTTAAGTGGTTGTAAAAGCATTAACAATGGTGCATTAGCATAAAATTTAGTCCAATAATCTTTATAGGCATTGAATGCAACAGGAATCATTCTGCTGGTTCTTTCAGCCGCTTCACCAATAATATTTGACGTAACACTAGGATAAGATTCTTTTGTCAAGCCCAATCTAGCTCTATATGGATCTGATGCTACGACCTCAAACCACCAAATTAAACTTGGATTGTAATTTGATCTTGGGAATACGCCATTTTTATAGTATGCAGAAGACATTATCGCGGCAGTAAATCTTTTGTCCATACACAATCCAAATCCTTCTACCGTGAAATCAGCAGCATCTTTTCCTATAAAGCCAGACTTTGCAAGCTGTCTAAATACTAGACTTGTTTTATTTAGATTCGACACGCCAGATACAACATTTGCAGATGAATCTAAATAAACCGGACTCACTTCTCCATTTGTTCCAAGTGCATTTTGACAATCACCATCAGAAAAGAATTGCTCACCAAGTATAATCGAATTTCTGAATCTATTATCTTTTGAAAGTATATTACTTGGCACATTTCCAGGCCAGTATCCGATACTCGTTTTAAAATTAACGACAGCCTCGAGATAACCACGGGATTCATTTATTATTGACATTACAGATGCAGTTTTTTTCAATTTTAAAACAATAAATGATGTCAATACTATTACTGAAATCAAAACCAAAGAAATCACCAAGAGCTCTAGCGACATAAACATTCCTTTTTTTTTCATGAGAAAAAATTAATCTAAAACAATTTTAATAATTCTTTTTCAATAGTCAATATTTTTTTCAACAATTGCAATAATTTCATCATTTAAAAAGTTAATTTTAATACAATCGTTTCTTTTTACATCATTGCGAGAAGTTATAATTTTGTTATTTTTATCCTTAATTACAGCATACCCTTTTTTCATAATATTTACTGGGTTTTTCGCCTCCATTGAATCCTGAAATGCATTAATTTTATCATCTTTAACGCTGACCTTATTTATCATATTTAAGCATATAGCCTGCCACATTGACGATATTTTTTTCATCCCATCATCAATCGCAATATTAATTTTAGCGTTAATTTCACTATCCAAAGAATTGATATTATTTAATGAATTTTCCAAATATAAACTTCTAAGTTTTTTTTGATATTTTAAATCATTTTCAATCAAAAATATCTTGTTTTCTGCATCATGAATACGACTGGAAAAGCTATTTTGGAATCCTGATAATTGGCTTAAAAATCTTTCTGCAATACCAATTTTTTCTCTAAATAATGATATATTTTTTTTTAATACATTATCAATTGAATCTAAGATTTCGCTTTTTAGTGGAAAAATTAAAAATGCAGCATGGGTTGGTGTTGAAGCTCTAAAATCAGCCACCAAATCGCAAATTGTAAAATCACTTTCATGACCTACGGCTGAAATTATTGGAATTTTACATGCAAAAATTTTTCTCGCCAAAACCTCGTCATTAAACGGCAATAAATCTTCAAAACTACCACCACCCCTTGCTATCAAAATAACATCAACATTGGTATTTGCAAAATAATCAATCGCTGCAATTATATCACCAACGCAATTTTGCCCCTGAACGGCTACATTGTAAATTTGCAGCGATTCTCCAAATCTATCATTCATTTTTGAGCATATATCGTGAATTACAGCACCCTGAAAAGATGTTATTAATCCGACATTTTTTGGAAATTTTGGTAATTGTTGCTTTTTATTCTGATCAAATAAACCCTCAATTCTCAACCTTTCTTTACGCTCTTCGATCATCAAAATAATCTTTCCAAGACCATCAATCTTTATTTTTTGAGCCTGAATTTGATATTGAGAACGATCTGTATAACAGGAAAGTTTGCCATAGACTATAACATCCATGCCGTTTTCAATTTTTATGTTAATAGACTTTGCTATGAATGATAAGCAAAATACACTTATCATTTCCGAACCCTCTTTTATCGAAAAATACAAATGTCCATTTCCTGATTTTGAGAAATTACTAACCTCACCCTTGACCGCAATTTGCGAAAAAGTTTTGGCTAGAGTGCCAGAAATAGCCGATGAAATTTCACCTACAGACCAAATATGCATTAGTGATTATTTTCTAAAAATCTTTGTGCATCAAGTGCGGCCATACATCCCGAGCCAGCAGCCGTCACCGCCTGACGATATTTTTTATCCTGCACATCTCCGCATGCAAAAATTCCTTCAACGTTCGTATTTGTCGATCCTGCCGTTGTAATAACGTATCCCTCAGAATCCATGCCGACTTTTCCATTAAATATATCGGTATTTGGTTTATGACCAATTGCAACAAATGCTCCATCAATTTTTAGCTCGATTGATTCATCGCTCTTTGTCGATTTCAATTTCAAGCCAGTCAAGTATTTCAAAGGTTTTTCTACTCCAACAAATTCCTCAACCGCATAATACCACAGAGGAGCGATTTTTGGATTTGCAAACAATCTATCCTGCATTATTTTTTCCGCTTTTAGCGTATCTCTCCTGTGTATTAAATAGACCTTACTTGCATGATTTGTTAAATAGATTGCTTCTTCAACAGCAGTATTCCCGCCACCTATAACCGCAACTTCACGATTTTTAAAGAAAAATCCATCACATGTTGCACAACCAGAAACTCCATGTCCACGGAATTTCTCCTCAGTAGATAGCCCCAACCATTTAGCCGAAGCTCCCGTCGCTATTATCACGGTGTCTGCTAGATATTCATCTCCGCTAGAATCAATGCAGAAGAATGGTCTGGATTTTGTATCTATTGAGACTATTTTTTTATCAACTATTTTTGTTCCAACATTTAAGGCTTGATTGCGCATTTGCTCCATTAGCCAAGGTCCTTGAACCGGATCTGCAAAACCGGGATAATTTTCAACATCCGTGGTAATTGTCAATTGACCGCCAACCTGTTCTCCAGAAAATAAAATTGGCTCAAGATTTGCTCTTGCGGCATAAATCCCAGCTGTATAACCAGCTGCCCCTGATCCTATAATTAAAACTTTTGTTTTGGTTGTCATGTTATCTCAATATTTCTAGAATTATGAATCTATATTTTAGATTGTCAAGTGGTTTATGATTTTTGAGCTAAACATGTTTTTACATACTCAAAAAGCTTGCCTATCCCGAGATCGTCTTTTGCTGATGTCGATAACAGCCTTTGTTCATCATTTGCATATTTGATGTATTTTAGTTTTAATGACCTAAGGTTATTTCGATCATTATTTTCAATATCAACAAATTCTTTGTGGTTTAATTTATCAAGTTTTGTATATATCAAGGTATATGGAGTTTTGTGAAATTCGATAAAATCAATCATCTCCCAGTCACTTTCCATCAAACCTCTTCTTGAGTCAATTAAGACAAAACACATTTTTAAGGGTAGTCTATATTCCAAATATTCCGCTCCTAACTCACCCCATTGTTCATTCATATTACCCTTGGCAAAACCATACCCCGGTGAGTCAACAATTGTATATTTTTGAAATGAATAGAAATTCAAACTTACTGTTTTTCCCGGTGTTTTTGACACAAAAGCGTTACACTCAAACAAGGCGTTTATCAGGCTTGATTTTCCTGCGTTTGATCTGCCAAAAAAACAAATCTCTCCCCTACTTGGTACCTTCTCGATTTCTCGGTAATTATTTGAGCTTTGTATAAATTTTACCATTATTCAATATTATTCCGCTGAATTGTCAAATTCAATTAGTATTTGACCAACCGTCGCCATTTGACCGCCAGCGAAATGAATTTTTTTGATTTTTGTATCAAAATCAGCTCGTATGACATTTTCCATTTTCATCGCTTCTATAACGCAAAGCTCCTGACCATCGTGAACCTCCTGCCCTTCACTCACAAGCATTTTAATCAGCATACCGGATAATGGTGAAACTAATTTATCAGCTTTTGCATTATAATCAATTTTTGGCATATATTTTCTATATTCAGCGATGTGTTTTTCATAAAAATTTATGTAGGATATAATTCCATCGCATGTAATTTTTGCACTATCGGTTTTTAGCTCAACAATTTTAATGTACTTTTCATGACCATTAATTGCAATTTTAACAGTTTTATCACCAACTTTATAATCAGACTTAAAATCTATTTTATCGTTTTTAACTATTATTGAATAACTGCCATCGCTTGCATTTGTCGATCTAATATCGTACTCTTCTTCGCCAATTGCAACAACAAAATCTTTTGATTGGTCCGATGGAATGTTGTATTTACCAGTTGTTGTCATTTGATAAGCATTTCTAGTTTGCATAATTTTAACCATTGCGCAAACCAAATAAATCTTGTTTGAATCCTTCAATTCAAGATCTTTAAAGCCATTTGGGTACTCTTCTTTAATAAACCACGTTGATATCTTGCCATCAACAAAGTTTTTATTTCTCAACATATCCTCAAGTAGATTCATGTTCGTTGATATTCCGGCAATTTCAAAATTTCCCAAAACCTTCTTCATTGAATCTATAGCGGTTTTTCTTGTCTCGCCATAAGTTATTGCTTTTGCAACCATTGAATCGTAATATGGTGATATTTCGGCTCCCTCCAATATTCCACTGTCTATTCTAAATTTTATATTATGTAGATTTTCAGGCTCTTTATAATAAGACACCCTTCCAACTGATGGCATAAATCCTTTTGAAGGATCTTCGGCACAAATTCTACATTCAATCGAAGATCCGATAATCTCGATATCTTTTTGAGCAAAAGGTAGCTTTTCACCCTCTGCAACTCTGATCATTAATTCAACCAGATCTTTATTTGTAACATATTCTGTAACGGGATGCTCAACCTGCAACCTTGTATTCATCTCAAGGAAGTAGAAATTTTGGCTACCGTCCATTATATACTCTATGGTACCAGCGGAAAAATATCCGCACTCTTTCGCCAATTTTATCGATTGTTCATACATTTTTTCTCTTGTAGCCTGTGATACCGATGGAGATGGAGATTCCTCGATAACTTTTTGATTAAATCTTTGAATTGAGCACTCTCTTTCTCCAAGGCAAACAATATTTCCATGTTTGTCAGCTATAAGCTGTATCTCAATATGATGAGGTTTTTCGATATATTTTTCGATAAAAAGTCTATCATCACCAAAGGCATTTTTCGCTTCATTTTTAGCAGATTTTACGGCATCATGCAAATCCGACATTTCGTACACGATTTTCATCCCCTTTCCTCCACCGCCCGCAGAAGCTTTTACAATTACAGGAAATCCAATTTCTTTTGCTACGCTTTCAATTTCTTCAGGGGTATTTATCTCACCAAGAAAACCAGGTACAACGCTTACACCTGCTTTTTTTGCCGTCTCTTTTGATGTTATTTTATCACCCATCATGTGCATGGCTTTTGATGAAGGTCCTATGAAAATAATTCCCTCTCGTTCACAAAGATCTACAAAATTAGGATTTTCTGACAAAAACCCATATCCCGGATGTATAGCATCAGCTCCAGTTTCTTTGCATGCTGCAATTATTTTATCCATTATCAAATAGCTTTCTCTTGAAGTTTTTCCTCCCAATGGAACTGCGACATCAGCAAGTTGCGTAAATTTAGAACCAGCGTCTATATCTGAATAAACTGCAACGGTTTTTATGCCTAGTTTTTTTGCTGTATGTATAATTCTAACCGCTATTTCTCCTCTGTTAGCGATCAATATTGTTTTAATTTTTTTGCTCATTTTTTTGCAATAGAAATTGATTTTCAATATTCCTGCAAAATTAAATTGCAAGTTAAATCAACCGCTAAACGAAATAATGCAATATATAAATCTGTATTTTTTATATCATCATCATTCGTGGTAATCGCTTTTTCTTTGTATTATCCGCCGATTTAATATGGTTTAAAAACTGACTTAAAGCATCAACCTGATCATCGTGAACGGCATTCGGAAAGGCCGCTAGTTCAATTAAAAATTCAGCTTTATTTATCAGGTCATTCTTGATAAATACCCGTTTCGATTCCATCAAGGATATAACGCCAAGAACCCTTGTGGTCTTGTCTTTGGTTGGTAAAATTGATATTATTTTTGACAGGGTTTGAGACTTTAACTCACCAATCAAGGATGCCCCAACGCTTTTTTCTTCTATCAAAAAAGTGGCTTCTGGATTATTTTTTGAGAGATTTAATATTTCTTTTTTAAGATCAACATATTCAAGTTTTTTATGTATTATTTCTGTAATATAAAATTTATTTTCACAAACGCCGATTTTTAAAATTGCCGTAAAATCTGCAGTATCTTTTATCGATGAAGCAGTATCAACCGAATAATAAACAGATTCAAATTCTGGAAATTTGTCAATCGAAACAATCCACTCGGGATTTATTAAAGAATTTGGCTGAATAGGATTTTGTTGATACTGTGCCGCAAAAGCAAAGGTACCAAGTTCAGCTCTTGACTGATCAACGAAAGCTCGTGAATCTCGATCTTCATGAAGCAATATTCCGTTTGAATTTGCCTGATAAATTTTGCCGTTAAGCCTATAAAGTCGTTCGTTACACTCAATTGATGGAATTGACAAAACATTCCATTGACTTGATTTTTTTCCCAGCAAATAAGCCGTTAAATCATTTTGATGCAATCTTTGCATTACTATAACTATTCTACCGTTTTTTTTGTCATTCAACCTAGACATTAAAACACTGTCAAACCAATTAAAAAGTTTTTCTTGTTCTTTTTTACTGTGTATTTTTGCAGGATTTTGAGGGTCATCGACAATAATAAAATTACCGCCTTCGCCTGTCAGGGTTCCGCCAACTGACGTTGAAAAACGATAACCATTTTTAGTGGTAACAAATTTTCTTTTTTCGTTTTCACCCTTTAACAACCTTGTTTTAAAGCTATCTTGATACCAATCGGATTCCATAATTTTTCTACAATCTGATGAATGTTTTAATGCCAGTGATTGAGAATAACTCGCAGATATTATTTTTTCACTTGGTCTATTTGCCAGAATCCAAGCCGGAAATGCCACATTTACACAAACCGATTTTAAACTTCTAGGTGGGACATTTATAATCAATCTTTTGATTTCACTGCGGTATATTTTTTCCAAATATTCACATATAATCTCGACATGCCAGTTATGTACATATTTCGTTTGAGGGTCAATTGTCGCCAAGGCCTCCATTACAAAAGAAACGATATCATTTTTATCTATTTTTTCCTCCATTTATTTAGCAAAGACAGAGTATATCTGAATTACAAAAAGTTATCAGGAAGCTTTATTTTAAGGATCTAGCTAAATAGAAAAGAATCGAATTTGTTCGAATAATCACTTCGATTCAGTGCTTTTAGCGAAAGCATTTGCAAGCTGTGTCAACATTGATTTTTGTGCATCATTTTCATTATTGCCATTTTGATTTTGCTGACTCCCATTTTGATTTCCTTCTATACTTTCCATTTGCTTTGATTGCGTTGCAGCAACAGCCTCAAATGCTTTTATTGCTTCTCCTAGATCAGCTCCTTGATTTTTATCTGTCAAACAGGTTTGCATTTTTACTAAATCAACCGAGCGATGTGTAACTGCACATTGGGCAAATTTATTCCAAGTGTTTGATTTATTAACCGTTGCTATCAATTTTATTCCATCAATACTTGCGTAATCTTTAAAAACATATCCTGCCGATCCAATTGAAATTAACATAAAAGGACTTGTTAGCATGGAAAATATGATTGCAAAACTTTTGGACAACAGAAAGCCAACAATTGGTAGAGTGCTCACACCGTCAACTAGGCTACTACCAAATTTTTTTTTGTTTTTTTTCATTTTTTTATCAAAATACTATGTATTATATATATTACGAAGTAAAAGTAAAGAAATTATTTATTGCTTTTTAAATTTATGTTTTGCAATTATATTGTAATAATTTTAAGCAAAATGTTTAATCTATCAAATAAAAAAGCAGTTATAACAGGAGCGACAGGAGGCATAGGAGGGGCAATTTTTGACAAATTTTATCAGGCTGGAGCTATTGTTTTGGGAACAAGCACCAATCAAGAAAAGCTAGATAATTTACTGGCAAAATACAGCGATAAATCTCGTGTTTTCGGCATGGTTGTAAATATGACAAATCGTGATGAAGTTGAAGTGCTTTGCAAAAATGCAAATGACCTAATGCAGGGTCTTGATGTTGTAGTTTGCAATGCTGGAATTACAAAAGATGGTCTTGCGATGAGAATGAAAACCGAAGATTTTCAACAGGTAATTGATGTAAATTTAACATCAAATTTTATATTAAATCGTGAGGCTGGAAAAATAATGATGAAAAATAAAACGGGACGCGTGATAAATATCGCTTCAGTTGTAGGATTTGCGGGAAATTTTTGACAGGCTAATTATGTTGCATCAAAAGCTGGGCTTGTTGGTATGACAAAAACCTTTGCACTCGAGTTCGCAAGCAGAAATGTAACATATAATTCAATAGCACCTGGATTTATCGAAACCGCTATGACTGAAGCAATTCCAGATGCAGCAAAACAGGCAATTTTGACAAAAATTCCAATGGGAAAGCAAGGCGAACCAGCTGACATAGCAAACGCTGCATTGTTTCTAGCGTCAGATGAATCCAAATATATCACGGGAACTACGATTCATGTCAATGGCGGTATGTATGTTTAGTTAAAATTGAGCACCAAGACCAATAAGTTTGTCTTTATCAACATTACAGTCTTCAAGAGCTTTCTTGATTAATATATCATAACATTCTTTTTTTTTAAATTTTCTTAATGTTTCTAGATACCAATTTAAGTCACCCTCAATAAAATTGTTTTTTACTGTTGAATTATCAGATTTGTTTATCATTCCTAAATAATGATATATTGCACTTTCTACGAATCTAATATATTTTTTTTGACAATTTAAAAGTCTAAAATATTGATCACATATAGCAAATTTCTTGAATGAAAATTCCTCTGTCAATGCAGATTGTGCTTTTAAAAAATCTCTCTCGATTTCTTTGTAATAGAAATATCTTTCCTTCCACCACCATCCGTATAAACCTCCGAAACCTCCGCAAATCATTAATATAAAGTTGTGGCTAAGAATTTTTGATATAATTTCAATCCAATATAAATGTTCACAAATATGCTGTTTCATTTATTTTTATTATCATTGTTTTCTTGAGCTATTTTTATGGCTTCTGCTCTTATTAAAGAATTAATACTTTTTTCAAGACTATTTCCGGAAACTGTTTTTGGAGTTGGATGTAAAACTTTCTCAAACTCTGTTGATGTTGCTGCTTTATCCTTATTTGATTTATCTGACATTTTTTAACAATATATTATCTATGTATAACGCAGTAATTTAAAATTTCAAGTGTTCTAAAAAAATATTTTCCTCAAAATACCTAATACTCTATCAAATTCCAGCCTGATTGATATTACTTTGTTTTTTTAGCTTTTCAATCTCAGCAAATGATTGCTGTGATTTGTTATCTTCCTCTATAATGTCTTCTTCCACGATTTCTTCAAT
>CAMCTP010000009.1 GCA_945878495.1 Rickettsia typhi
TTCTTGGGGTTGATCGGGGTGAAATTACAAGTGATGGTAAGTTTTCATACACTGAAGTTGAGTGCCTTGGTGCTTGCTCGGAAGCTCCTGTGCTTCAGTTAAATAACAAGGAATATTTTGTTAATCTTGATAAATCAAAGTTGTTAAAATTGATTAAATCTTTGGGAGATGGAGAGAATGCTGAAAATATTCAGCAAGCCCTTGAAAAACTTTAATTTTCCGTTATATAATAGTATATTATTTTTTTTATGTCTGACGATTTTTACAAAACCCTTGGTGTTTCAAAAACTTCAACGCCAGAAGAAATAAAATCAGCATATAAAAAAATGGCGATTAAGCATCATCCTGATCGCAATCAAGACAGCAAAGCGGCTGCTGAAAAAAAAATGAAAGAGATTAATGAAGCCTATGAAACCCTTCGTGATGAACAAAAAAGAGCGGCATACGATCGTTATGGCAAACAAGGTGGGCAGCAAGGAGGATTTGGCGGAGGTGGATCGGGTTTTGGAGGCTCTGGGGGATTCGGTGGCTTTGAAGATATATTTAACGATATCAATGAAATGTTCGGCGGAGCTGGCGGAGGAAGAAAAAAGCAATCCAGCAATGCTTCATCTCGTGGATCAGATCTTCGCTATACTTTAAAAATTTCACTTAAAGAAGCATTTTTGGGTGTAAAAAAGACGATTGAATTTGCAGCCCTAGGTCATTGCGGTGACTGTAATGGAAAAGGCGGTGAAAGCTTGGTTACGTGTCGTGAATGCGATGGTACAGGCTCTATTCGATATCAACAGGGCTTTTTTATCGTTGAAAATACCTGTCATAAATGTAATGGTGTTGGTAGCGTTATTAAAAATCCATGTAAATCATGCAAGGGTGCTGGAAGAGTTCAGAAAAAATTTAACATTGAAGTTGATGTTCCTCGTGGTGTAAAAATGGAAGATGTAATAAAAATTGATGGAAAAGGAGAGGCTGGGTTGCGTGGCGGAAGGGCTGGCGATCTATATGTTGCGATTAAAGTCGATCAACATGAAATTTTTACCAGAAATGGCAATGATTTGACTTGTGAAATACCGGTAAAATTTACAAAAGCAATACTCGGTGGTAAAATTGATGTGCCAACAATTGATGGAGATGTAATTCAACATAATATCTCATCTGGAGTTCAAAATGGAGAAAATGTTAAAATTTCAGGCAAGGGAATGTATAAATACAACTCTACATCCCGAGGTGATTTGATTATAAAAATCAAAATTGAAACTCCGACAAATCTTTCTAGCGATCAAAAGAACATTATTCAAGATTTTGAATCAGGCTTGAAAGATAACAATTCGCCAAATACAAACGGCTTTTTAAATCGCATTAAAAAGATCTTTGGGTAGGATATTCCAAGCCTAATACTCTATGTTAACAATTTATGAAAGTAGTAAAGAGCGTTTTGTGTGTTGGCGTATTAACACTCGGGTTGACTTCATGTGGAGCACCTCACAACTTTATGAATGACCAAGTTTGGCACCATTCATCAAAGCACTTCAAGTCTAGGGCAGAATTGAACACCGCCTATGAAACCGACAAACAGCAATGTGAAATCGAGTTGCAAGAAGTTTTGCCAGGCGTCTATGATCCAGCTTTTACAACAGGTTCATACGGCAAATGTCTAACAAACAAAGGTTGGGAATATGAAAGACCAATTTTTGGTGCTGCTCGTAGGATGAATTCTAAATTTCCAAAGTAGAAAAATATATCTATATAATACTAATTTATAAATAAACTTTTGGTTGATTATTTAAGATTAAAACAGAAGATATAAGCTAACCCTATACGCCAAAAATGCAAAAATATAAGCAATTGCGGTGGTGGACAGCACAAGCGCAAGAGTTGCAAATTTATATTCCGACTCTTTCTTGAATGTTATCGTTGCTGATAAACAAGGTAGATAAAGCATAAAAAATACTATTAATGCAATGCATGATGCAATTGGCATGATTGCTTGTGAACGAGCTTCATCGCCATCCTCTTCTCCGATATTTGTATCATACAATATATTTATTGTTGATATTCCAACTTCTTTTCCTACTAATCCTGATAATATTACTGAATTTTCACGCCATGTAAATCCAAGAGGAGCGAATGCAAAGTCAAGACCATGGCTTACTTTTGCTAAAACAGAATTTGAAAGTCGGTCTTTTTCAAGAGACTTTATTTCATTGGTATTGTTTGAACTTTGTGCTGCTTCGAATTTTGCGTTATAATCTGCTGATTTTGGATAATTTGATAAAACGAAAATTACGAATGAAAAGAATGCGATTGTTGTACCGGCTTTTTTGATAAATCCAATGCTTTCTTTTTTGGCAATTCTAGCTATATTTTTGATGCTCGGAACTTTGTATTTTGGCATTTCTATTACAAATGGCAGGCTTTTTTGATCCTTCATTTTCATTATTTTCCCAATTATACCGGCAACAACCAGTCCCAGAATTGTTGTTGTGAGGTAAATTCCCAGCATAATATAAGGTGCTATTTCCGCTGAAAACATCGCTGAAATTAACATTACGAAAAAAGTAAATTTTGCAGAACATGTCATAAATCCAATGGCGAACATTGCACCGAGTCTTTGTATTTTTGACGGCAGTATTCTTGCTGACATATAGGCCGGAATTGAACATCCAAACCCTGATATAAATGGTATAACCGCCTTGCCGCTTAGACCGAAAAATTTCATTATCGAGTCCATTAAAAAGGAAATTCTGACCATATATCCTGTGGTTTCGAGTATGTTAATAAATATAAATAATAACACTATGCTTGGCATAAATTGTAGAACTCCGAAGCATCCCTGTAAAACTCCATTATTTAAAATGTTCGCAATTTCGTAGTTTGGAATTACCGCTGATATTAATGCTGTCAGGTGATTAAAAATCATTTCCAAGAACTGCTTTGCGTAATCCGAAATCGAAAATGTAGCCTTGAAAACCGCAAACATTACGAAAAAGAAAATTGGTAATCCAATTATCCTATGTAGTAAAATCTTGTCTATTATCGAAGTCCGGTCGATGGTTTTTTTTGGCTTTGATACCTTTGAACATTTTTCGAAAATGCTAAAAATATTGTTGATTTCCTTGCCGGTATTTTGGCTTGTAAATATATCATTTAGAACATCTGACTGATTACAGCAAGAAAATGAATTGCAAGAATTTAGTCTGATTATTGGGATTTGCAATAATTGTTTTAATTTTTCAATGTCAATTTCAAGTCCGTTTTTTAACGCTATGTCGTATGAATTTAGGCAAATTGCCATAGGTTTATTAAGTTTTAAATTTAATATTTCCTGCGTTAAAATTAGCTCTGATTGTATTTTTGTTGCATCAACGACATTTAATATAAAGTCGAATTTATCAACTTGTTCGAGAAATTTTACTACCTCCTCCTCATCCCTTCCAGAAGGTGAATTAATTGAATAAAGACCTGGTGAATCAATTAGCTCGACTATCTTGTTATCTATTGATGTTGCAACGCTTTGCATTTGAGTTGTTACACCGGCAAAATTTCCAACCTTTAATTTTGATCCCGCTAGGCAATTGACAAATGATGTTTTTCCAACATTTGGGCGACCGATTATTAATATTTTTTTGTACTCCATCCTACTTTAAAACCTCAACAAAAATGTACTTGGCAGAATCGCCTCTTAACATAAAGGAGGTTTCTCCAAGTTTTAATAAGATTTTAATTTTGAAAATCATTCCAAATAATCCACGGCTTTCTATTTTTAGAATTGATCCAGTGGTAATGCCATATAGTGTAAATAAATCTTGATTTTTGGTAATTTCTATAACCCTGTACTGTATATTTTTCTTGGCACTGGCGAGGCTGATCATTGCATATTAAATAATTTGTTTTATTTTTTGAAAAAATACTATGAAAGTAATAAACAATACAAACAAAATACTTAAGTTTCAAGAAGTTTTTTCTCGAATGCTTGACATGGTTTCTGGTGTAAAAAATGGTACCAATGATGAGATCCTGTGGCTTTTGCAACATAATGATGTTTTTACAATTGGAAAAAGCGGTACTGCGGCAGATATTATAGATAAAACAATTGATTACGTCGAAACTGATAGAGGAGGGCAGATGACCTATCACGGTACTGGACAGATGATAGCTTATTCGATTCTTGATGTAAAAAAACACTTTAACAGCGATGTTAGAAAATACGTTACCTTTCTTCAAAAAACAATCGTTGATTCCTTGGGTTATTTTGGCATTGAGGCATTCGGTGATACCGACCTTATTGGCGTTTGGGTTGAAAAAAATGGCATAAAAAAGAAAATAGCATCCATGGGAATTAGAATTTCCGGTGGTATATCTTACCATGGAGTAGCGGTTAATATCTCTCCAGATCTTGAAAATTTTAAGAAAATCATACCATGTGGAATATCAGACTTTGGCGTTACATCTTGTCAAGATCTTGGCTTTGATGTTGATATTGAGAAATTCGCTGAAGTTTTCATCGAGAAATTCGCAGTTAATCTCATTCAATCCGATAAATTTGTTAGCCATGCAGCGATTTTTAATCAGCAACGCTTCCTTTACTGTCAAAAAAGATCTGCATTACGCAAACATTTTCCATCTACATGGGAGCTTTGCGGTGGTAGTAGTGAAGATGGCGAATCTGCAAAGCAATCACTTGACCGTGAAATTCCGGAAGAAATCAATATATCCAAATGGAAGAATTTTGGAGTCATATATTTCACGGAATGCTCGGTTGATGGTGTGAAAAAAGTTTATATTGTTTTCTGGTTAAAAATAACCGATTGGCGTGGCTTTAAACTTGAAGATGGCAAGGCTGTTGATCATAAATTCATCAATGTCGATGAAATTAACATTTTATCGGAAAATACTGTTGCATTTAATGCTGCAAAGACTGCGTTTGAAATTTGCCACGATTTGATGTTAAATTCGGATAGATAAGATTTTGTATGATGATTTTTTATTGACATTAAATAACGCTGATTTATTGTTGGCGGTAAAATTAAATAAAAATGCTTAAGTTAAAGCGTTCAAAGTCTCAAATAATAGACAATAATACGATTCTAAATTCTTTGAATGAATTTGCTCCTAAGACACGTGAATCAATTAAGCCAATAGAATCGCTGAATAGAAATGCGTATTATCCAAGAAGAAGCCGATCATCCTTCACGCTTTCAAAGTTAGGGTATAAACCTTATATTGACTATGATCAAAATTTAACATTTGAAAATGCTATAGATCAAATATTTGAAGGTCTTAACCAAGCTGATATAGATGCAATTAAAAATCACGATAAATGGAATGAAAATGTTTCAGATGTAGGTTTACCAAAAGTAAAATGTTTGCAAAATCTACAAATACTTGCATCGATAATACAAAAGAAAAAAGCCAATAGCCCAGAAAGCACAAAAGCAATACAAGAAGGCGTTATGAGTAATGTTCAGGACTTTTTACAAGGTGATGGATGCTACGCTAATTTAGTAGCAAGACTTGAATCTTATCGGATAACGAATTTGGAAAGTCTGGTTATCAGCAATGCATTATATCAATATATACTTGCATCAGGAGGTCTCTTAACGCATTTTCATGATTACCCTCTTTCACATTATACACAATACCCATTAAAGAAATCTCCTATTAACTCTAGAGCAAATAATAATATCACTGTACGCGAGAGGGATCCTCGTGATATACCAAACCATGATGTAAAATATTTTGATGAATACATTGAGTTTATGCATAAATCAATGAAAAGCATTGCAAGCGGTGTAACTTCTGAAGAAATGAAGGATTTTATACTTAAAAATCTAGCTACAAAATTAGGCTATCAAGATGTACAGTATTATAAATCGCTAGAGCCTGACTCTGATATAAAAGATCTTGTTGAGCAATACGATAAAGATTTAGAAAAATATCATAAAAGTTTTAATGAAGTTTTTGAGCCTAAAATTTCTGATGATTCTGAAAACGATAAAGACATTCTTGAATTTATAAAAGAAGCTATTGCAATCTTTGACCAGAAGAAAAATATGCTTTTACGACAGGAAAAGCCAGAGCCATTAATTGAAAATTTCCTGAACGAAGCATATCTTTTAGATCTTGTTGAGACTGATCCTCGGTTGAGTGCTAACGAAAACAGTGAGGAAAGAGATGTATTGAAAAACAAGATAAACGCAAAAAATCTTGATTTTGTAAAAATAATATCCGAATATTCGCAATATAAAATTTCTAAAACGAAGCCAGATATTAGATTGATCTGTGAGCAAAATGATAAGGGAGATTTAAAAGCTAATGCAGTAAAATATATCGCAGACCGTGAAAAGTTTAAAGGAAGGCAAATAGCAGAAACAGAAGAAGTTTTGAAGAATTTGGCAGAAAATGGATATCTTGATGATATTTCAAATGATCAAGAGAAGGAGAATGGAGTAATAAACTATATTCCAAGCAAAAAGTTACTTAATTGCGTTCTTAATCCTGACAAATCATCAAAAGATATCAATGACTATGTTAATGCTTTTATTCCAACTCTTCATCTTTTTGATAAAAAATCACGCGATCAACAAGAGGAAAATAATACGCTTTTGAATAATGTTAATTTTCAACCACCGGAACGAAGAATCGGAGATAGAGATCGTGAGATTCTTACTGCTTTTTTTGTAAGTCTTGCGTTTATATTTGCTGGACTTCTGATTGGCAGTATTACAGCTTCTTTTTCATCTCTTATCGTATCCATTTGCTTTGGCCTAGGTGCCATTAGTTTAGCTACAACTGTATTCGTTGGAGTTAAAACTTTTCTAAAAAATCGAAGTAATAATGAATGTAATTTACTATCTAAAGATACTTGTGATAGGTTGAAAAATCAGATAAAAGAAAAACTTAAATCAGTTAAAGATTTAGCGCGTCTTGTTAAGAATGAAAAAGACTGGAATGAATTTATCGAACCAAGTCTAGAGCTTAAGGGTAAGATAAAGGAAATTGAGAGATTGTATAATATTATTAACATAGATGATTTATATAATAAGAATATACAATCTATCAGACAAAGCTTGATTAATAGATTCGTAATTAATGATATGGTGGAGTACAGAATGCGACATCCTATTCAACCTAATAACAAAGTACCTTTGGATAATTTAGATCCAAGCGTTAATGATATTAATGAGGATAGAAATTTAGACTCTACAGGGAAGGGTGGCTTGGTTCAAAAATATGAAAAAACCCTAAGTCACAATATTTTATCTGACATTGTGGTTGAAGATTTTGATGCAACTAAAAATCCATCCAGTCAAAGAACTATACAATCGGCAAAATCATCACTGCGTAATAATGAAACTGTTGCTAATTTAAATTTAAATGATGCTGAGAAATTACCGCATGAGATTAAAATACCTGGGAATAAAAACATTTATGAAAGACTTGCAAAAAATAATCCTCAAGTAAAAGTGCAAAATTATATTCTTAGTGAAAAACAGAGATCTCTTACTCAAATGTATGGCGATCAAAAAACCTCTCCTCTTGCTCAATATCGTGATCTTATGGATCTAAATGGAAACAAATCCGAGGTAAAAACTTTAAATGATCTGCAAACTTTTCAAGGTAAGGTGAAAAAAATCAACGCCACTTTCGTAAATCAACGCCACTTTCGTAATTCAGAAATAAATTATGCAAATCATGAAATAGCAGCTAAACCTCACGTTTATGAATTTTAATCTTGCATGGAGATGTTAAGATCTCCTGACATTTATCAATTATTGACTCTTCCATCATTTTCCAAACACTCCAAGCCCCTAAATCCAGCACCTTGACGTGTATTGTGTACTCATTTTTAATATTACATTTCGTTATTTTAATTGGCTTTACACTATCGGCTATGTCTTTATCGCCAACGATATTTCGCCAATCTTTTAATATTGATATATTTGAAAATCCAACTTTTTTGGCACAATTTTCAAAAACCTTGTTTGTAAAAAGCCCTATCTTTATTCCAGAACGCAGCGGCTTTGTTTTGATGATTTGATTCTGTGGGTTCATATTATTATAGCATTAAGGCTTTTATGGTAAAATATTAATTTCATAGCAATATTGGGTGATTAAATTACGTATATTTTGATTATTGTCAAGTGATAATATTTCGTGCCATGACTTAATAAATACCTTTTCTAGGCCAACATAGTATAGTTAAAAATGATAACTTTCACTCAAATATCTTGGAAATCTTTGCTCCACATGCTTCAAGTTTGGCTGGTAGAAAATCATAACCACGATCTATGTGGTAAACTCGATTGATCGTAGTTTTACCCTTTGCCATAAGGCCGGCTATAACCAGTGAAGCTGACGCCCTCAAATCTGTTGCCATAACGCTTGCACCAGATAGCGATTCAACCCCTTCAACAAAAGCAGTATTTCCCTTGAGGGTAATATTAGCTCCCATTCGATTTAATTCCGCAACATGCATCATTCTATTTTCGAACATTTCCTCGATAACAACACTTTTCCCCTTTACGCAGGACAGTAAAGCCATGGCTTGTGCCTGACAATCAGTTGGAAAACCAGGTATTGGAGCCGTGACTATCGTTGTTGGTAGAAGTTCTCTGGTTTGTATTATATCGATTGTATTTTTATCAATTTGTTTTACATCTATTCCAATTGCGTTTAAAACATCTGTTGTTCCTAGGAAATCTTCTATATCTGCTCCTTTTAGTTTAATACCAAAGCCAGTTGCCGCTGATGCGATTGCATAGGTAAAAGTTTGAATTCTATCAGACGGAACACGGTATTCAGCGCCGTGAAGAGATTTTTTGCCTTGAATTCTAATTTGCCTTGTTCCTGACCCCGAAATATCTGCACCCATTCTTGATAACATATCACAAAGATTTGTGATTTCCGGCTCAATTGCTGCATTGTTTATAACGGTTTCACCCTCTGCAAGACATGCCGCCATAACTGCATTTTCAGTTCCACCAACTGTTACAATTGGAAAATCTATTGTATTTCCGATAAGTTTTCCTGATTTAGCAATTGCTCTTAAATAGCCATCGTGGAGGGTAACTTCTGCGCCTAATTTTTCCATAGCCATGATGTGTAAATTTACCGGTCTTACACCTATTGCACAACCGCCGGGAAGGCTAATTTCGCAGAACCCGAATCTTGCTAACATTGGACCCATTAGCAATATCGAAGCTCTCATTTTGCTGACATAGTCATAGTGTATTTGAGTTTTTATATTTTGATTACACTTAAACGACAACCTCATGGTTTCATCTGTCTTTGCCGTTAAAAGTTCAAGACTTGCTCCAAGATCCGATAAAATAGATGCCATTGAAACTACATCCTGAACATGAGGAAGATTTGAAAATATAACCGGTTCATCTGATAAAATAGCAGCTGGAAGAACTGTTAATGCTGTATTTTTTGAGCCGTAAATTGATACATTTCCTGACAACTTGTTTCCACCTTCTATTATATATTTGAACATATTATTTTTGAGAATTTTTTGCTTCTTCTAATTCTGAATCGTATGCGATTTTTGCACTTATTATTTTACTCGGCTTGTCTACCATTCCATTGTTTGATTGATCGCCTTTTTTAATTTTGTCAACACAATCCATTCCTTCAGCAACAAATCCCCATACTGTGTATTGTTGATCCAAAAATCTTGAATCATGAGTTACGATGAAAAATTGAGCATCTGCACTATTTGGATCGCTTGCTCTTGCCATGGAAACTATTCCACGAGTGTGGCTTATACTGTTAAACTCTTGTTTTACTTTAATACCGCTTGAATGATTTGGATTGCCATTTTTACCCCCAGCCTGTGCCATAAATCCATCTATTACCCTGTGAAATTCAACACCGTCATAATATCCCGACTTTACCAATTCTTTTATGCGTGCGATATGATTCGGTGCCGCATCTGCAAACATTCCGATTTTAATTGTGCAACCTGTATCCATAGTAAGATATAGTGATTCTTTTAGATTTTGCTCGACCGCTTGATCGACTTTAACATTTCCATTGGCCATACTGTTATAAATAGAGAAAAAAGATGCAATCAAGATTCCAACAAAAAAAACCGCTATCAGTCTTTTATTTTTCATATAAGTTGTGATTTGAGTAAAATTTTTCATTTTAATCTTGACAAAAAGTTAATTTGTATAATTATAAAAATAATTAACTTAATTGTCAACAACAAAGACTATGAAATATAGCAATGTAGACACAAAAACCAAGAACTGGTATTATGATAAATATATAACTGCAAACATACATAAAAATATTTTGCTTATAATAACAATACTATTGTCGATAGGTATTTTTATATCCCTGATTCTAGTGAAATATGTATATGAGAATAAATCAGTTGAACCATATATTATAAAAATTGATCCAAAAAGCGGTCGTGCAACAATTGTTGAAACCGAGAGTAAAAAAGTCTATACCGCAGCCGAGGCTTTAAGAGAGTCATTTGTTGTAAGATATATAAAATCGAGAGAAGGGTATAAAGATGCAACAATGAAGGAAGATCAAAATCAAGTTAGATTAATGACAACAAAAGATGCATATTCCGTCTACCAAGGTTCATCGATTAATCAAAATACAGATTCTATACCAAGAAATAGAATTGGAAGTAATATTGAAGTATTTATCAGATCATTGGTTTTTACCGGTCCAAAAAGTGCTGAAGTTAAAATAACCAAAAGATATGTACAGGACGGTAATGTCTGGCAGAAAAAATTCTTTAGAGTTAGAATATTTTTTGATTTCTACGATCTCGATTTATCTCTTGAGGACAGATATCTAAATCCACTTGGATTTCAAGCAGCGATATATGAAGCGATCGAAGAAAAAGTTGCGCCAGATGAAGATCTTGATAAGGAAAAAGTTGCATCCCCAGAAGAGCAAGCCAAGTTAAATAAAATAGAAAATAAATATGATTAATAGATTTTAATTTTCATTTAACTTAATGGAACATTGTTCGTAATATTTTAAAAATGCATCACAATGATTGGCTTCAAAGAAATAAGGTTATAAAACCATGTACTGCAAGGTCAGGAATGCAAGCTGCTGGAACTAAAACCCCAAAATACTCCCTATTACCAACAAATAAGCAGTCAGTTCAAAAGCACTAGCAAAGTTGGGATTATACAGAAAAAGCAATTACACCAGTTAAGAGAAACGAATGCTAAAAACCAACTTTTAAATCGAGACATAATAGAAGTACAGCCAAGCGTACAAGAAAAGATTAATCAGAAAAACGCCTTAGCAGAGATGGCTAAATTTAGCCGAGAATATATTTAAAAAACTCAAGAAGATCAAGATAAAATATATCAAGATTTCCAAAAAAAAGAAAAGCAGCAACAGGCAAAAAAAAGGTGTACAATTTAACAGCAAAGTTAAAGTTGGCGGTGGCACTTCAGGGAATGTAGAGGAGCGTTCACTAAGAAAAACCGGTGATGCTCCAATGCTTGGTAATAAAAAAGCTTTTACTAAAGTAGGCAGATTTGATTTTAATGAACTTCAAACTAGAGATGATCTTAGTGATGATGAAAACCAATCTTTTGTTAGCACAGGATATGGAACAGAAACAATAAAAAATGGTAATGTTGTAAAAACCAACTCTCATACAAAGAAATCAATTGCTCCACAAAAACAAACAATAATGCAAAAAAACTCTAAGCAAGCTTCCAGTGTTGCAAGTAGTAAAATTAAGAATAAGAAAAAAATCACCAGACAAAATCCATGAATGTCTTATAGTCTTGCCGGAGTTAATAATCCTAAAAACAATTCAAAAAAAGTAGAAACAGCCACTAAGATGAATAATGCAAAAATTAATGCTAAAAATAATGATCCTATAAAAATTCAACAAAATAATAATGAGTTAATTTTGAACCGTGTAAAAAAATCTATCGATGATATTATTAATAAACATAAAAATGATTTTAATAGAATAATTGCTGATAGAAAATCAAGAAAAATAAAAAATCAAAACGAAGAAATAGAACAAAGATTGTATAAAATAGTATCCAATATTAAATACCAAAGGCTTGTCATTGATTCTAAAGCTAACGAAGCAAATCGATCGAATATTCATAATAATCATCAAAACCGTTACGCCAATCAAAATTCTGCAAATGTAACATTTGGTCAACAAAGTATCATTATTATCCTATAGATCAAAGGAAAATGCATTATGTCGAGCCAAAAATGACATACGCACTGCAGACTAAAAAGACAGCATTTCAAAGCAATATTACAGCCCAAAATAAACAACATCAAAAATTACCTTCAGAGAGACAACAAAGAGAATTAGCTTATGATGCACGCAATACTGGCGTAGGAAGGACTGCAAATACTAAACAACAACATCAAAGATTGCATCCTAGATACCTAGAAGATGGAATTAATAATACAAAAAAAAGAAAAACCAATACAAAGCAAGATTCTGTTATTGAAATGATAAAAGTGATAAATGGAAATGAATATATCCAAAATGATCTGCATTCAAATTATCAATATCAGGCTTTGCAAAATAGTTATAATATACCAAGAATAGAAGATATTACATACCAAAGAAACGCAAATCTATATGATGCAAGGACAAAAATGAATTATCTACTAAATGCCGGAAATCAAGGTTCTCAATACGGCAATTCTGCATATGGTAACGATTATCAGAATTCGAGCCAATATACTCCTTTACCTAGAAAAAATGTTGATCCGCAGGGGTACCTAGATAGTTTGGTTTATAGCAGGGACAGTCTTATAAGTGGAAGTTTTTTATCAAGTCTACACAGAAGATGAGAAATTAGATTTGTTTAATTTAATCTAGGCTATGTAAAAAAATTTGCTAAACATTGGTGCACCCGTAGGGATTCGAACCCCAAACCTTCTGATCCGTAGTCAGATGCTCTATCCAATTGAGCCACGGGTGCGTGATTTTGATCGTGAGCTTTGTTTTTTAATTTGCAAATAAAATATGCGATTTTTTTTAATATGTTGACTTTTAAATTTATTTTTTTATATTGGTTCGATTTGTATTTTTTTATGAAAAAAAATAAAAAAGATGTATTTTTATCAATATTCGTTCGATTTGTATTTTTTTATGAAAAAAAATAAAAAAGGTGTATTTTTATCACTAGAGTTATTAGTTGCAATACTGGTTGTCATATCATTGCTTCTTATAGCGGTGCTTGGAATTTTTAGAATGAGAGAGATGTCAAAGATAACGGCAATAATCAATGAAGCGAGCCAATATCTTACAGCAGCTGAAAATTTTAAAATTGAATTCTCATTTTGGCCTGGTGATCTTAATCTTGACATACTGCAATCTGTTAATAAATTTGATAATAATGAAATTATCACATCCTTTGTTACATACGCAACAACAACTCAGTCCACTCTTCAGTATGAACTTGGGAATGGAGAAATTTCGATGTATAAATACGATGCCGCAACGGGAAACCCCGTTTCTGGCTTTAATGAGCTTGCGAAAAACTATATGTCATTTAGACATCTTGCAATCTCTGGTCTTATATCCGCTAAAGCTGTAGATTATAAGACTCCGGCTAATTATTTGTTTAAGAATACTGACATAGCTGGTCTAACTATTGGAACAAAGCCTGGAAAAGCTGGAATTATATTGCCAATAGCAAGTTTTGATAATAAGCTTTTGTGGTGGTTTGAGTCCATTGCCGGCGATCAATATCGTTCAGTATTTGGATATCCAAAGTCCACATACTCATCTGCTACTACAGATCCTACAGTTTCTGGTTCGTACTTGGGAAGAAATGTTGCTAGAAGATTTCCTGTAGCTTTTGATACATATAAAACCTACTGGAAAGAGAGGTACCAAGATGCTCCATTGTTAATATTGTTTAAACCATCAGATGATATAACAGGTACATCTCTATCTCAGCCTGGATCTTCTTATAATCAATCTATAACCGGACATGGTGCAATTTCTCCTCAGTTGACGAAGAGAATTTCCGATAGAATGTCGAGCGGTCGTCCATTCGCAGTTACTGGTACCGGCGTAGGCAAGCTTACTGTTACAAGAGGTGGCTGGCTAAAAGCTGACGGATGTTTCATGAAAGCTGACGGAACTAATTTTAGCGCATCTCTTACTGATATCAGTGATTTTACTCTTGCAAATATGGACGCTGCCTTGTATAATACAAATGATTTCAAGGATCCTGAAAAATCTTGTATCTTGTTATTCAAAGGAGAAAGACAGGGATAACTCTCTATCATCTCTAACGAGAACTCTATATCTGGGGTTTGTTTTTTATCAGGCTTCAGATATTTTGTTCTAGTCATAAAATATTAACCTCAGCTTTTTGATTACAGTACACAATTTCTCATCATAGGCGAAATATAATCTTTCTTTGACAACTCTTTAATGTCTTATAATTTGATTCTACTTGGCGACTTGTTGCTCGATATTATTTAATTGTTTGCAGAGAAATATCAAGATTATAAAACTAACTTTTTATCAAACGGCGAAGCCTTTCGTTGATCTATCTTACGGAAATTTCTTATTGATTAATATTGCTTTCATCGTTCACTTGGTAAAATTTATAACGCAATGAAAATATGACGCACGATCAAATAAGGTATATGCAATTAACAATCATCTATTGATATTTTTGCGGCGGGATTGAATGGAAAAAGTCTTCATTTTATACCTTGCTTTGGTGGTAAGTTTTATGATATCAATGTTCACTATTGCTATTCATACCCTTGATTATCATTCGATTTCCTTTGCTATCAGGGCTCGCTAAAACCCCATCTCGCTCCATTCTTTCGATTAAATTCGCAGACTTATTGTACCCTATTCTAAGCTTTCGCTGTAAATAACTAATCGATGATTTCTTATCCTGCATGACAACTGCAATTGCCGCCTGATACAATTTTTCCTCAGAACTCAAGCCTTCATTTCCACCAAAAATATCTTCATCGCTCATGCTTGATTCCATGGCATCGCCGTCCTCCAATCTTGACAATACATCGATATATTCGGTTACGTTATTCTCTTTGAGGAATGTAACTATATCCTGCACTTCTTGATCAGCCACAAAAGGTCCATGAACTCTTATGGTTTTTGAGCCACCCTGCATAAACAACATATCGCCCTGCCCAAGTAGTTGCTCAGCTCCCATTTCGCCCAAAATAGTTCTTGAGTCTATTTTTGATGTTACCTGAAAGCTTATTCTGCTAGGGAAATTCGCCTTGATTACACCGGTAATTACGTCAACTGATGGTCTTTGCGTTGCCATGATAATATGTATTCCGGACGCTCTCGCCATTTGTGCTAATCTTTGAATTTGTGCTTCAACCTCCTTGCCTGCCGTTATCATTAAATCTGCCATTTCATCGACTATTACCACAATATATGGCATTTTTTTTCTTTCAAATTCTATAGTTTCAGTTTCCATTCTTCCGAGCTCCTTGTTGTATCCAAGATCTACTTTTCTTGTTAGCTGAATATCATTTTTAATCGCCGTCTCAACTTTTTGATTATAATTTATAATATTTCGCACACCAAGCGAAGACATTGTCTTATACCTAGATTCCATTTCGGCAACAACCCATTTTAACGCCAAAATAGCTTTTTTGGGATCTGTTATCACGGGAGTCATTAAATGAGGAATTCCGTCATAAACTGATAATTCCAGCATTTTTGGATCTATCATTATCATCTTACATTCACTTGGTGAAAGCTTGTAAAGTAACGAAAGTATCATGGTATTTATACCGACAGACTTACCGGATCCAGTTGTACCGGCGATTAACAAGTGAGGCATTTTTGCTAAATCCGCAATAATTGGCTCACCGCCTATATTATGCCCAAGTGCCAATGGTAGTTCAGCCTGAGTATGCGCAAATTCTGTTGATTCAAAAACTTCCCTTAAATATATTGTAGATCTTACCTTGTTTGGTATTTCAATCGCCATGGCGTCCTTGCCCTGCATGACTGAAATTCTTGCAGAAGTTTTTTGCATGGTTCTGGCAATATCATCAGCAAGACCAACTATTCGTGATGATTTGGTTCCTGCTTTTGGCTTGAACTCAAAAAGTGAAACTACCGGACCTATGTTTATCTCTACAACCGATCCAACCACTCCAAAATCCAGCATTGTCTGGGTTAATTGTTTCGCCGCATAGGCCTTGTCAAGTTTTTCCGCAGATTTTGCCTTTGGTGTTGCGAGAAGACTGTTTGATGGAGATAAATATGATTTATCATCCATTGATGAAGTCAGTGCTTTTGATTGGGAGAAAGTTGTCTTTATTTCATTATCTTGTTTTGGTACAAAATTTGGTATATCAGCTTCATCTGCGATTATATTTGGTTTTGCCGATGTAATAATCTTGTTTGTTGTCTCGTGCATTTCTACTTTATCCTGATGGTCGTATCTTGTTTTTTTTGAAAATAAATACTTGATTGAATACCAAATGACTTGAAAAATTATCTTGAATATTGGGTCGCTTTTGACATTTCTTATGATCAATCTTGTTGTATTTCGGAAGAATCTCATTAAACCATGTATTGGGTAGAAAATTAATAGCGGCGCTCGTCCTGCATGCCCGATGTTTTTGATTAAATCTTTTGACCTTACTCTGTCGAATACAATGCAGAAAAATCCGCAAATAAACGAAATAACTGTAAGACCAATACCATATAAAGCTTTTGATAATATGTTATCACTTATATGGTTGTGGTATAAATTATATCCAAGCTCTCCACCCGGTATAAACTCGTAATAAAAATCCCTATATGATAAAAATATTTCAATTAGCGTGCAAAAAGTACACAGGCCAATTGCCAATAAAACAACCCTAGGAAAAAGCAATTTTATTGAATAATTTGTGATAAATAAAAATCCCCAATATCCAATAATACCTATTAAAATATAAGCTCCAATACCGAAATTTTGTAAAAAGAAATCCGCATTATGCGATCCCAATGTTCCAAAAATATTCGTTGCGCTCTGATTTGTAGCGACACTGAATGATGGATCGCCGGAATTATATGATATAAATGATATAGCTGAAAAAACGCAAAAAATAATCATGCCATAACCAATCATGCCTTGGCGACTTATGTCATCTTTTTTTTTTCTTGCCATATAAATCCACTAACCCATGGTTTCAATTTCGCTCTTAATCTTTGCAATTGCAAGCGAAGGATTTAAGCCTTTTGGACAAGCCTTAACGCAATTCATAATCGTGTGGCAACGATACAGTTTCATTTTATCATTCAAAGCTACAAGTCGCTCTTTTTTTGAATCCTTATCTCTTGAATCAGCAATCCATCTAAAAGAATTTAATAATGCTGCAGGTCCTAGATATTCGTCCTGATTCCACCAATAACTTGGACATGATGTTGAGCAACATGCGCAAAGAATGCACTCATAAAGACCGTCTAATTTTTCTCTATCCTCGGGAGATTGAAGATTCTCTCTACCTTTTTTTTGAGTATCTGACTGCATCCAAGGCTTTACCTGTGCATATTGTTTGTAGAAATTCGTTAAATCAGGTACCAAATCCTTGACCACCTCCATGTGCGGAAGAGGGTAGACTTTTACCGTTCCCTTGCAATCCTCAATTGGAGTAATGCATGCTAGTCCATTTTTACCATCCATATTCATCGAGCAAGACCCGCAAATTCCTTCACGGCAAGACCTTCTAAATGTTAATGTTGAATCAATCTCATTTTTTATTTTAATCAGTGCATCCAAAACCATAGGTCCTGTTGAATCCATATCTATCTCGAAAGTGTCGATTCTTGGATTCGCTTCTGACTCTGGATCATATCTATAAATCTCGAATTTTTTGACATTTTTTGCATTTTTATCAGCCTTGAATATTTTGCCGCTTGTTTTGTCAAGTATTGAATTTTTAGGCAATTTAAATTCCGCCATAATAAACTATCTTAAAATGTAATTCTAGACTGTGATATTAAAAATATTTTACAAGTATTTTTTTCGATTAATGGTTTTTTTGTATATTTTTTTGTCCGATGCGTAAAATAAAATCGCAGTCGATACCGCAAAGCTAAGTAGCGAATAAATAATCGCAATATCAATATAACTCGACTCCTTGTAAAACAACCCCAAGAGTACGATTAATGCTGATACCAGAGATGTTGAAGCATTGGCAATGATTATTTTATTGATTATATTTTTTGAATTCGACACCAATATAAATAGCAGAGCAATTAAAAATAAAGATGTGAAAAATATATAGAATTTTAGCATTTTTTGTCCTTATTGTTATATTTGATTAACTTATTTACTCTCTCGATTATCTTGCCAGAATCTCTGCGTAAGTTTTCTTCAAGAGATGTGTCTAAAGTATGGACTATCAGAATATTTTTCTTTAAATAAACACTTATTGTTCCTGGTGTCAAGGTGATTGAATTTGCAAAAGCTACCATGCCAATGTGATTTGTTTTTGGTATTTCTATCCTGCAAAATCCACTGTAGGAAGCACCATTTGGAGACCAAATTCTTTTGCTGACGTCTATTGACGCCTTGACCACTTCTTTTACAATCCAAAAATAATACGCAATTATCCTAAAAACTCCTCTATAGGTTAAATCGCCGCTTTGCTTCATTACTCTTAATCTAATCGATAAAATCAGCGTCAGCCAGCAAGAAACCGTGCCCATTATTAAAAACCCATAGGTATATTCCGATGAAAGGCAATACCATATCGTCATGAAAATAATATACACTCCTGTTTGAAATTTCAGCGTTTTTAAAAGGCTTTTAAGATTCATAGCAAACAGATAGAACGGCTTGTACAATTTTGTCGGCATCGATAAATGCTGCTTTTTCTAAATTTGAAGCATAAGGTAATGGAACGTCTTCTCCGGTAACTCTTAAAATCGGTGCATCAAGATAATCAAATGCTTTCTCATTTACCTGATAAGCTATTTCTGATCCAATTCCGGCATAAGACCAACCCTCTTCAACGCAAACTAGTCTATTGTTTTTTTTAACTGATGTTAAAATTGTATCAATGTCAAGCGGTCTAATGGTTAGTAAATCTATTATTTCCGCCTTGATTCCACGCTCTGCTAAAATCTTTTCCGCTAACATGATATGTCTCATGGCAAACGAAAAGCCAACAATCGTTACATCAGTACCCTCTTGAACAATCTTTGCTTTTCCAATTTCAACCTCCTCGTTAAAATCATCGCCAACCTCCCAAGAATCGCCGTATAATAATTCGTGCTCCATAAATACAATTGGATTTGGATCCTTGATTGCAGCTTTTAATAAAGCCTTTGCATCCTTTGCTGTATATGGAGAAATTACCTTCAAACCCGGTATATGAGCATACCAAGAAGCAAAACATTGAGAGTGTTGAGCTCCAACTCTTGCCGCTGATCCATTTGGTCCTCTAAATACAATAGGGCAGGTGATTTGCCCTCCTGACATATAATGCGTTTTTGCCGCTGAATTTATAATCTGATCAATTGCCTGCATTGCAAAATTGAATGTCATGAACTCAATTACTGGTTTTAATCCTGAAAATGCAGCCCCAACTCCTATGCCGGCAAATCCATGTTCTGTGATCGGAGTATCAATAACTCTTTTTTCGCCAAATTCTTGTAAAAGACCCTGAGTAACCTTATATGCACCCTGATATTCGGCCACTTCCTCGCCCATTACAAAAACTTTTTCATCATCCCTCATGCACTCTGCCATAGCGTCCCTTAGTGCTTCTCTTGTGGTAATTTTTGCCATTTTACTATCTCATGTTGGAGAAATATGATTGATAAAAATAAAAAAAGCAAGTTTTTTCTTGAATAATATATCGCAATGTTGTTTAGTGGAATAGTGTATATTAAATTTTATGAATTTATCAAATAAAAAACCACAATCCAGACCGCCCAAATCAATTGATGATGGGGATCTTGTTAATTACTGTCAACAAAGTATTAATTTTTATCATCATCCAAGCGAAAGTTCTAAAAATCAATCTATCGAAAATGATGAATTCCAAAGGCATTTTATTTACAATAACCAAAACAGAGGTGAGATTCTCAACAATATTGACTCATCTGACTCATCTGACTTATCTGACTTATCTGACTTTGAGGTGGAGATAAAACCCCACATTGCTGTTCAAAAGAAAGATCGTGATATCCACGACCAAAAAAAAACAAAAATTTCTCAACAAAAAGGCAAATCTAAAGTTGTTAATGAGTCGAAAGATCAATTTCACTTGAATCATTTTAAACCAAACGGATATAAGATGCTTGAGATTCAACAAAACAAGTTAATGATTGATAAAAAACACACTAAAGATATAAATTACACAAAGAAAAATCCTCCAAAGATTGCAAAAACAAAGCAATATGATGCATATCAAAATCAATCTTCTCAAGAACAATATGAGCATTTCGGTAAGGCAAAGAAAAATCGTTTACAACTGATTTTACCAAATCCAACTATTGATACAACAAAACATCAAACAAATAATCCACAAATTAATGCCGTTATTAGAAATTATAAGCCAGCCGTTATTAGAAATGATGAGCCAGCCGTTATTAGCAATTATCAGCCAGCGGAATCCCTTTGCTATAGAATATGGAGAGCGATATGCCCTCTCCCACAAGTACAAAGAACAAACACTCCAATATACCAAGATCGTAATACATCAC
>CAMCTP010000010.1 GCA_945878495.1 Rickettsia typhi
AGAGCGCTTCCTTGGTAAGGAAGAGGTCGCGGGTTCAATTCCCGCAAACAGCACCAGTATTGATAAAATTTTAGCTTTTTATGCGAAAAATATATATCTTATTCCCAGTATTTACTTTACTGATAAGTTCATGCGTTACTAAAAAAAAATATGAAGCAAGCTTGAATAGCTGGGTTGGTAGGACAGAGTCTGAATTGGTTACAAAGTGGGGTGCGCCAAGTAATAATTATACAACAGAGGATGGGCTAAAAGTTTTGTCATACTCTGAATCAGGAATCTATATGAATAAATATGGCGGCGGAACTCTATCTTGTACAGCAACTTTTATTATTAATGCCAAGGAGAAACGGGTGATAAAATGGACATACAAGGGTAACGATTGCTATGATTTTTAGTTAAAATATATCAGTAATTATTAGAGTATGCAAGATGTCAATACAAGATTTGAATTGGTTTATACTATCTAAAAACAAGCTTCAAGCTCTTTTGCAATCAAATCTCCAATTTCGCTTGTTGAAACAAATTTATCACTATTGCCTTTGATGTCAGCAGTTCTAATTCCTGACGCTAAAACATTTTTCACAGCTTGTTCAATTTTATCTGATATAGAGTTTTGATTTAAGGAATATTTATATGCCATTGCCAAAGATAATATCATGGCAATTGGGTTTGCAAGAGACTTACCAGCTATATCAGGAGCTGATCCATGAATTGGTTCGTATAGGGCAGTTTTTTTATCGCCCATATTTCCAATTGAAGCCGACGCAAGCATGCCGATTGAGCCAGTCAATTGAGATCCAAGATCTGACAATATATCGCCAAACATATTTTCCACAACCAAGACATCGTATTTTTTTGGACACTTTACCAACTCCATTGCCATGGCATCAACGTACATGTGGGAAAGTTCGACATCGGGATGATTTTTTGAATCTTGAATCGCTGTATCTCTCCATAATTTCATTACCGCAAGAACATTCGCTTTATCAACAGAGCAAAGCTTTCCGCTGCGTTTTTCGGCAAGTTCAAATGCAACTTTTAATATTCTGCTAATTTCTGATTGTTTGTAAAACATTGTATTGTATCCGGCTTTTTCACCATCTTTTTCGGATATACCTCTTGGTTCCCCAAAATACAATCCACCAACCAATTCCCTGACGATCATTAGGTCAAGCCCAGATATAATCTCTTTTTTCAACGGTGAAGCATCAGCCAATTCTTCAAAAACTTTTATAGGTCGGAGATTGGCAAATAAATTCATATCTTTTCTGATTTTTAGCAAGCCGGCTTCTGGTCTTTTGTCTGTTTCAAGGTTATCCCATTTTGACCCACCAACTGCACCAAGTAGAACAAAATCAGCTTCAATTGATTTTTTGATTGTTGCATCTGATATTGGAGAACCCGCTGAATCAATTGCGATTCCACCTATAAGATAGTCTTCTGTCTCAATTTTAACATCTGTTTTTTTGTTTATAATTGATATAATTTTCTTTGCCTCGTGCATTACCTCAGGTCCTATACCATCACCTGCTAAACATATCACTTTATGATTTTTCATATATTAAAAAATATCTTGACAATTATTTACAATGATAATTTTTTAGTGCAAAAAGTCAAGTTTTATTTTTTTATGAACAGCAATTATTTTGATCAATATCAACCTCAGGACTCAAAATTTTCTGTTTCAATTCTGGTAAAATCTCTCGTCATTACACTTTAAAAATCCTGTTTTTTTGTTGATTTATGCAAAAAAACGGAGCAGATATAATCTTGCAAGCACTATTGAACAGTGGCGTTGATACTGTATTTGGGTATCCTGGTGGAGCAGCTTTACATTTGTATGACGCAATACACAGAAGCGGAAAAATAAAACATGTATTATTTTGTCACGAACAAGCAGCAGTTCATGCGGCCGAAGGGTACGCAAGATCAACTGGAAAAATAGGAGTGGTAATTTTAACCTCAGGACCGGGCGCAACAAATGGCGTTACTGGAATAGCGGATGCCATGCTTGATTCAACGCCTTTACTTATTATAACATCGCAGGTTTTGTCTCATTTGATAGGTACGGACGCTTTTCAGGAGGCTGACGTTGTTGGGATAACAAAACCGATAACAAAGCACAATGAGGTGGTAATGAGCACTGAGGAGATTTATTCAAAGGTAATAAATGGAATAAAAATCGCAACAAGTGGAAGGCAAGGCCCAGTATTGCTTGATATACCAAAGGATTTTCAAGGAAAGTTAATAGATTTTAATCCAGCTAATGAGGAATCGAATATAATAGCAAATAACCACTTTACCGATATTAGCGAATCTGATATCAAAAAAGCCGTAGAGTTAATGCAACAAGCAAGAAGACCTCTGTTTTATTGTGGAGGTGGAGTTGTATCATCCGGTGAATTTGCCGTTGAGAAATTGAGAGAGTTGGTTAAAAAAAGCAAATTTCCGATAACAACTACTTTAATGGGCTTGGGATGTTTTCCTCCCGAAGATGAACAAAGTTTGCACATGGTTGGGATGCACGGTAGTTATGAAGCTAATCTTGCGATGTATGAAGCGGATCTTTTAATTGCAATAGGAGTTCGTTTCGACGACAGAGTAACGGCAAAGCTTGCTAGCTTTTCACCAAATTCTAAAAAAATCCACATTGATATTGATGGAAAAGAAATCAATAAAAATGTTAAGGTTGATCTTGGTATCTTGGCGGATTGTGGGGTTGTCGTTGATAAAATTTTGCAAAAATTTGACAAAAGCGAGAGCGATTTATCAGATTGGTGGCATAGAATTGAAAAATGGAGGAGTCAAGATTGCTTTAAGTATAATCAACAAGAGGGTAGTGATATTAAGGCGGAATTTGCACTTGATAGATTGTACGAATTGACAAAAACCCGTGATATTTATTTTACTACAGATGTTGGTCAGCATCAAATGTGGGCGGCTCAATATTTAAAAACAGATAAGCCACAGCATTTTATAACATCTGGAGGCTTGGGTACCATGGGTTATGGTTTTCCGGCAGCAATAGGTGCAAAAATAGCCAATCCAAACAGCGATGTCGTGTGCATTACCGGTGAGGGATCTTTTATGATGAACATGCAGGAGTTAGCAACCGTTGCAAGATATCGATTACCTGTAAAGATAATGATGTTAAATAATAACTATCTTGGCATGGTTCGTCAATGGCAGGAAATGTTTTATGATAGTCGATATACCGAGGTTGATTTTGAGCAGATAACGCCTGACTTTGTTGCCTTGGCAGCAGCATTTGGAATAAAAGCGAGATTTGTCGATAGCGTCAAAGAGGTTGATTCTGGGATAGCGGAGATGATGGAGGCAAATGAGCCATATTTCTTAATTGTAAAAACCGAAAGATCTGGAAATGTATATCCAATGATAGCTCCGGGTTGCGGGCATAACGAAATTTTACTGAATAAGAATGAGTAAAATGAAGCCAAAGATTAAGATTTTTGACACAACGCTAAGAGATGGAGAGCAAACATCAAATGTATCTTTTTCTCCCGATGAGAAGCTAATTATAGCAGAGAATTTGCTATCAGTACTAAAATTTGACAGAGTTGAAATAGGTTCGTGCAGGGTTTCGGAGAAAGAGCTTCAGGCTATAAAAAAAATTTCAGAGTGGGCTGAGAAAAATGGTTTTATCGATCAGGTTGAGGTTCTATCTTTTACGGATTATACCAAGTCAATAGATTGGTTATTGCAAACAGAGTGCAGAAAAATAAATTTACTCACCAAAGGTTCACTAAAACATTGCGAAATGCAATTGAAAAAAACGCCACAAGAGCATTGGGATGATGTTGAGCAAACCCTAGAATATGCCGAATTAAAAGGCATGAAATATAGCATTTATCTTGAAGATTGGTCTCGTGGAATTCAAGAATCTCCGGACTATGTATGGTTGATGATTGAGCGATTGTCAAAATTAAATCCACAAAGTCTCATTCTATGCGATACAATGGGAATTTTAAATCCATGGAAGACGCAGGAGTTAGTAAATGATGTTGTGGACAAATTTCCTAATCAAAACTTTGATTTTCATTGTCATAACGATTATGGCTTTGCAGTTGCAAATTCAATTTATGCTGTTAAATCCGGTATTGATTGCGTACATGGTAGTATTAATGGGCTTGGCGAAAGAGCTGGAAATACAAATTTGATAGAATTTTGCGTTGCCTTAAAAGATCATCTTGGTTTTAATGGCTTTGCTGAGGAAAACTTTGCCTTGATATCTGGTATAATTGAAAGATTTTCCGGTAAAAAAATATCGCACAACATGCCGATTGTCGGTAGGGATGTATTTACGCAAACAGCCGGAATACACGCAGACGGTGATAATAAGGGTGATTTGTACAAATCAAATCTAAAGCCTGAAAGGTTTAACAGGAATATTGAATATTCTCTCGGTAAAATGTCTGGTAGAGGAAATCTGGAAATGAATTTACGAAATCTTGGAATTATTTTAACCGCCGAGCAAAAACAAATTGTATTGGCTAAAATTGTTGAAATGGCTGATGCAAAAAAAGTGATCACAAAAGACGATCTTCCGTTTATAATAGCCGATATTACCGGTCAAGATACGGAGCAGAAAATTTTCGAAGTTGTGGATTTTGTTATCACGTCAACCAGTGGCTTATCACCAACAGCGAATATAAAAATTAAGTATCAAGATCAGGAGTATTCTCAGTCTGTATCGGGAAATGGAGGATATGACGCATTTATGCAGGCACTGTCAAAAATTGCAAAAAAAGCTGATTTTATGATACCAAAATTGATTGATTTTGAGGTTAGTATACCACGAGGCGGTAGCACAAATGCTTTGGTGGAGACTGTAATTTCTTGGCAAGATGGAATTACAACAAGTGGAACTATGCCTGATCAAATAACATCTTGCATTAGAGCAACTGAAAAAGCGATAAATATATTTGAAAAAAAGAAAGCATATGTATTATAAATATTTATTCAATAAAATAGTAAGATCGTTTTGCATCGACAAGGACATTCAGCAAAAAAAACTACTAGTTTCGTACAAAAAACTTGACGAGAAATCCTTAAAATTTGAATTGTTTAAAAAGCTACAGGAAGAGGCAAATGAGGTTTGCGTAGCGGACAATAGAAGTGAATTAATCGAGGAAATTGCCGATGTTTATGAGGTTATTGATGCAATTTTAGCGGCAAATACAATTGACAAAAATGAGATTTTAGATGCTCAAGCTGCAAAGAGGTTAGTGAGAGGTGATTTTTACGACGGATATTTTATTGATCACATAGAGTACGATGATCAAAATCCATTGCATCATTCGTCCTTGGCGTATGTTGCTGATAAAAAAGATGGAGATAAATATAAATTGGTTGATAAGTATGATTTTCATGTTGTTGACTGTATAATTAAAAATGAGAGAAATGAGATTTATGTTCAAAAAAGATCAAACACTAGAGCTGACTATCCAAATCAATGGGAGTTGGTTGGCGGAAAGATTGAAACCGGTGAAAGCTTTAAAGACGCTATAAAACGAGAGCTAAAAGAGGAGACAAACCTTGATTTAAAGAATATTGTCGGTCTTATTCATCAAGGAGAATTTTGCGTGCGTGGGAAAAATTTTTCGTATAGTGTATTTGAAATTAGCGTTGAAAATTGGACAAATTTCAAACTTGAAGATGGCAAGGCGAGTGAATATCAATGGATAGGAGTCGATAAAATAGATATTTTAAAAAAGACAGAAGAAGATGGATCTGAAAGCCCAGTTTATACTGCGGCGAAGAAATTTTATGGCATATAGTGATATTACTTGGGTCGGCATTTTTTATTGGATTTTTAATAACAAGCCTTTTTGGAAATGGAGGAGCAATTATTGCTTATGCTATACTTGCACCTTTTATGGACATAAAATCCATAATTTTAACGAATATGTACGCAGGAGCCACAGCCAGTATATTTGTATTATTAACCGATAGAAAATCTGTAAATTTAAAGATTATTAAATACGCTTTTAAATATTCTATTGTTGGCTTGATTGTGGGAATTTTGATCTTCAAAACCATAGAATCCAAATCTCTAATGTTACTTTATTCAATTTTTGTAATATTGGTTGGCATAAATGGCATTGTTAGAAAAAATTTTAAAATTAATGCTTTTTGGTCAAAAATTTGCATGGTTATCGGAGGGTTTGCGGCTGGATTATTTGGAATTGGAGGACCGGCTTTTAGTATTGGAGTTAGGAATAAAAGACTGAATAAGTCTGAAACAAGATCGACTTTAACTGTTATTTTTCTTGTATCAAATATATTAAGAGGGATTGCATTTTTTGCAATTAAGGTTGACGGACTTCAAGATGTAGCTTCCAGGTGGTGGGTTGTTTTTCCGGTGTGCTGTGGAGTGCTGATTGGCTATTTTTTCCATAAACGAATTTCGCAAAAAAAGTTTGACATTGCGGGAAACTGGATAATATTTATTTCTGGTATATTTTATTTTTTTAATAGCTTATCATGATTAAAATGGATGAAAGTTTTGAAATTAAAGCCGCTAAGGCTGAACATTGCGATCAAATTAAAATTTTATTAGATCAGCTTGGCTATCCATTAACAAGAGAACAAATTAAAAGCAGACTTAATCTTTATAATGAAGATTTTCATAAATGCTTTCTTGGGTGCATTGGAGGAAATGTGGTTGGATTGATTGCTATATCAATACGAGAACTATTCGTAATCGAGGGAAGAAAAATGTTTATCGAAGCTTTGGTTGTTGATGAAAATTTTAGAGGAAGAAATATTGGCGAGAAATTATTAAAATTTGCAGAAGATTATGGACGAGAGATTGGTTGCTCAATTGTTGAATTAACCTCCGGAAAAAGAAGAGAAAAAGATGGTTCGCTTAGGTTTTATAATAGGCTTGGGTATGGAGATCGAGATAAGAATTATTTGGGGAAGTATATTTAATAAAAGTTGACAATTATATAATTTATATATTGTTGATTCAAATGTTGATAAAAGCTATGAAAAAAATAATCTCTCTGTTTCTAGTATTTTTTGGATTAACGAGCTTTGCAAACGCAGAAAAAATCGACTGCATCATAGTAAAACAGGGCGATAAAACTATAATACAAGAAGGAAAAGATTGCGGTACTGCATATTCGCCAAATTCAAGTTTTAAAATTCCACTAGCTGTGATTGGCTTTGAAAGTGGAATTCTAAAGACTGCTCATAATCCAATTTGGAAAACGCAAAAACCGGTGACATTTTTAAAATATTTTCACGATGGTGAGCAGAGTCCTTCAAGTTGGATGCGTTGGTCAATGCCATGGTATTCGCAAATTTTAACGCAAAAAATGGGAATGAAAAAATTTCAGGAATATATCAATCGTATGAATTATGGCAATATGGATTTATCCGGTGATGCTAATAAGGGCAACGGGTTGACTGATTCTTGGCTGTCATCATCACTGAAAATCACGCCAATTCAGCAAGTGGAATTTATTGAAAAATTGGCAAAAAATGCATTACCATTTTCAAAAATATCTCAAATAAAAGCAAAAGATTTACTAAAATTAATGGAGGCTGGATCTTGGAATGGATGGACCTTGCATGGAAAAACCGGATCCAGTGATTTTGATAAAATTAATGTTAGAGAGGGTTATTTCGTTGGATTTGCAGAAAAAAATGGTGAAATTATTTCATTTGTCATTCATACGAGCGGAGATATTGGTGATAAAAATGCCAAAACTGGTGGATTGCAGGCGAAGAAGATTTTACTTGATAGGATGACTAAAGATGGCGTTTTTAATTAAGCAATATGTCATCACAGATTAAAGATTTAAACATCGTGCAATCTAGAGCTATTGTGTTTAATTCTAAAAATGAACTTCTGTTGGTTTCAAAAAATGGAACTAGGTGGAGCTTGCCGGGTGGAACGGTAAATAAACATTATCAATTATATCAATTGGCTGCAGACGAGGTTTTTGAAGAAACCGGCCTCAGCGTTAAAGTGAATTATTTGGCGTATTATTTGCAGGAAAAATGGGATGTGAATAATGGATTTTGGCATTTTAATGAACGAATCGAACATCCATTTACAGGGCATTGTCTTGTATTAGCTTATTATTGTGAGATTATTGGAAATGAAGATTTAGATCCAAATTGGATTGATAAAGATCATAATGTAATTAAATTTAAAAAATTTGTTAATGAGTCTGAATTTTTAGATCTGTTATTAAACAAAAATATCGCACAAGATGAGTTGTTAGAGTTGACTTTTCAGAAAATTAAAAATCTTCACAATCAACACTTATTTATCTGATGAAATTTATTATTGACAATTCTGATATTTAATATAAATTATCTGTGCATAAGTTTTTTTAATCAATGAGCTATAAATCTAGTATTTTTCAGGAAAAAAGAATGGCTGGAGCGAGAAGTCTTTGGCATGCAACCGGTACATTTGACGCAAAAAAGCCGTTAATAGCAGTCGTAAATTCATATTCGCAATTTGTGCCCGGTCATACTCATTTGGCGCCGATTGGACGAATTGTTTGCGAAGAAATTGAACGAGCAGGAGCAAATGCCAAAGAATTTAACACTATTGCAATAGACGATGGGATAGCCATGGGTCATGATGGAATGCTTTATTCACTTCCGTCAAGAGATGTAATAGCTGACTCGATTGAGTACGTTGTAAATGCTCACAAGGCTGATGCAATGATCTGTATTTCAAATTGTGATAAAATAACGCCGGGAATGTTGATGGCCGCAATGAGGCTGAATATTCCGGCAATTTTCGTATCAGGCGGACCTATGGAGGCTGGAAAAATCCCATCAGAGGGCAATAAAGCAGTTGATTTGGTTGATGCTATGGTTATTGCGGGTGATAGATCGGCAAGCGATGAAAAGGTTTTAGAGTATGAAATGTCAGCTTGTCCAACATGCGGATCGTGCTCCGGTATGTTCACCGCAAATTCCATGAATTGCCTTGTCGAGGCCTTGGGTTTGGGATTGGCGGCAAATGGATCGCTTTTAGCAACCCACGCTTTACGAAAAACGCTTTTTGTTAATGCGGCTAAAATGATAGTTGAGAATACAAAAAAATGCTATGAATCCAAAATGGAGGAGTTTTTACCACGATCAATAGCCACGAAACAGGCTTTTGAGAATGCTATGATGCTTGATGTTTCAATGGGCGGCTCAACGAATACAATATTGCATATTCTGGCGATTGCAAAAGAGGCTGATGTTGATTTTACATTGGAAGATATTGATAAACTATCGAGAAAAATTCCAACCCTTTGTAAGGTTGCACCGTCATCAGATTATCACATGGAGGATGTTCATCGTGCGGGCGGGGTAATTGGAATATTGGCAGAATTGAAAAGAGCAGGTTTCTTGAACCAAGATTGCCACACAGTTTATGGAAAATCGATCGCCGAGGTAATTGATGAAAATGACATTATGAATCAAAAAAATATAAATGCAAAGTTTATATACTCTGCTGCACCTGGTGGAGTAAAGTCGGTCACTGCATTTTCTCAGGAAAGATACCATCAAATTCTTGATAATGATAGGAAGTCGGGCTGCATAAGATCGGCTGAAAATGCTTATTCAAAAGACGGTGGTTTAGCTGTTCTTTATGGAAATTTAGCCACCGAGGGCTGTGTTGTTAAAACCGCAGGAGTTGACGAATCAATTTGGGATTTTACTGGTAAAGCAGTGGTATTTGAAAGTCAAGATAGTGCTGTAGATGGAATTTTAAATGGCAAAATCGTGGCTGGTGATGTTGTAGTTATTAGATTTGAAGGTCCAGCTGGAGGGCCGGGGATGCAGGAAATGCTTTATCCAACAACGTATTTAAAGTCTATGGGCCTTGGAAAATCCTGTGCCTTAATTACAGATGGAAGATTTTCTGGCGGAACATCTGGTCTCTCAATAGGTCATGTTTCAAAAGAAGCTGCAGAGGGTGGAAACATCGCACTTGTAAAGGATGGCGATTTAATTGAAATTAGCATTAAAAATCGTTCAATTAATTTATTAGTTGATGCCGATGAGTTAAACTCAAGAAGAGAAGCCATGATTGCAAAATTTGGCACAGGTCTTTGGTTGCCGGAAAATCGTGATAGAAAGATTTCTCGTGCACTTCAAATGTACGCAAGAAATGTTTCAAATGCATCAAAAGGAGCTGTTGTTGGATGGTGACTGTAAATATGAAAACACGAAAAGTTGAACATCAAGATATATCATGGATGGTTGATTTAAGTTATCAAAAACGACTGGAATATTCTAAACATCAGCCAAATTTTTGGCGAATGGCAGAAAATTCAAACGAAATACAGAGGGAATGGCTTGAGGAAGAGTTGAAAAATCCCAAAGTAATAGCTTTATGTTGTAATGATAAATCAGGCTTTATTGTTGGAAAATTGATCATGCCCCCAGAAGTTTATAGCGCAGGGTTGACTTTAATGATTGATGATTTTTGCGTAAAAAATCTAGATTTATGGAGTACGATTGGAAAAATGCTTATCGATGATTGCGGTAAAATTGCGAAGGAAATTGGAGCAAAGCAATTTTTGGTAGTCTCTGGAGATCATGATAAAGAGAAAAATCAATTACTTGAAAGCATTGATTTAACTATTGCAAGCAGGTGGTACACGAAAGAGTTGTGATTTAATTAACGATTAGACATGTAAAGCAAATATTGCAAAATACACTGATTAGTGAGACTTATTTTGGGATGATAAAAATTCGCAGTGAAAAAAGCCCCATAGTGTCCGATGAAATGCAAAGGTATTCTATGAATTAAAAGAGAATAACACTTTAATATTGAGCAATATAAGATTTGAAAATTAAAGAATGCATTTCTAGTTTTTTGCAATTTTATTGACAATGCCAGAGCATCAAAAATAAAAAGCACCTAGAATTTTTATGCTCTAGGTGCTCTAAATATTGATATTTTTAGATTAGTGAATTACCCTTGGCGAGTTTTCATTCTTGGTTTTTTCTTGTTTAAAACATAGACTCTACCTTTTCTTCTAACAACTATATTGTCTTTATCTCTCGTTTTTGCACTTTTTAGCGAATTTTTTATTTTCATTGTTTTTCAAAACAGTTAAACCAAGATGTAATCTATTATTTTATTGTCAAGTATTTTTTTCTTGCTTTTTGTCTTGGTTTGGATATTGTTTGGCAAGATATATTATTTTATGCAAAATACAATAAAAGCAGGCAATGTTGAAATTTCAAACAGAAAAAAAATGGTTTTGATTTCTGGTCCATGTCAGATAGAATCGAGGGATCATGCCGTTTTTATGGCGAAATCAATAGCGGAAATTTGCAAAAAACTTGATATAGGGTATATTTTTAAATCTTCATTTGATAAAGCAAATAGAAGTAGCGCAAAAAGCCAAAGAGGCATAGGGATTGATGCTGCGATAGACATTTTTAAGGAAATAAAAGAAACCATAGGTTGTCCGATTTTAACCGATGTTCACGATGTTGAGCAATGTAAAATAATGGGTGAAGTTGTTGATATCTTGCAAATACCGGCATTTTTATGTCGTCAAACCGATTTATTAAAAGCTGCAGCTACAACTGGCAAGATTGTAAATGTAAAAAAAGGGCAATTTTTAGCTCCTTGGGATGCGAAAAATATTGTCGAAAAACTAGAACATTTTGGCAGCAAAAATATCATGCTAACTGAGCGTGGAACGAGTTTTGGATATAATACCCTCGTTTCAGATATGAGGGGATTGTCTATTATGTCGGATTTTGGATATCCGGTAATTTTTGATGCAACTCATTCGGTTCAGCAACCGGGAGGGCTTGGAGGCGCATCTGGCGGCGATAGAAAATTTGTTAAACTTTTAGGTCGTGCTGCATTAGCTGCAACACCGATAGCTGGAATTTTTGCCGAGGTTCATGAAAATCCTGATTGTGCACCAAGTGACGGACCTTGCATGTTGAGGCTCGATACACTAGAGAAAACGCTATCTGAATTTTTAGCAATTGACAGCCTGACAAAACAGGCTGAATAGTTATGAAAGAAATGAGTTTTTGGATGCACATCAAAGATCTAAAGCTCGCTTTTTTGAGAGTATTGATGGTATTTCTCGTGTTGCTAGGATGCTTTTATTCATATCATTCTTATATATTAAAAATTCTTTTGCATCATTTAGATGGCAAACAAATTGGTGATATAATTTTCACCAACATAATCGACGGTTTCGTATTCCGACTAGATGTATCAGCCTCATTATCAATTTTAGCACTATTGCCATATCTAATGATTGAGGCGTATTTGTTTGTTAGATGTGCATTGAAGGATAGAGAGATATTTATTTTACCATGTATTCTATTATTTTGTATTACACTTTTTACCATCGGATGTAGTGTAGCATATTTTTATATTTTACCAAATGCGATTGTGTAATAAAAAAAGCTCGACTTTTTTAGAGCCGAGCTTTTTATTTTTAACTTATTGTTAAGTATGTTGTTATTCGATGATTTCATCAACAACACCAGCACCAACAGTTCTTCCGCCTTCACGAATTGCGAAACGAAGACCTTTTTCAATTGCAACAGGAGTTATAAGTTCCGCTATGATTGAAATGTTATCACCAGGCATTACCATTTCAACTCCAGCAGGTAGCTCGATTGAACCAGTAACATCTGTAGTTCTGAAGTAGAACTGAGGTCTGTATCCTTTGAAGAATGGAGTATGTCTTCCGCCTTCTTCTTTTTTCAATACATATATAGCTCCCTTAAATCTCTTATGAGGAGTGATTGATTTTGGAGCAGCAAGAACTTGACCTCTTTCCACGCCTTCTCTATCAATACCACGAAGTAAAATACCAGCATTATCACCAGCTTGAGCTTGATCAAGTTGTTTTCTGAACATTTCAACCCCAGTAACAGTAGATTTTTTAGTATCATGGAAACCAACGATTTCTATTTCTTCACCAATTTTAACAGCACCTCTTTCAACTCTACCAGTTACAACGGTACCACGTCCAGAGATTGAGAATACATCTTCAACTGACATCAAGAAAGGTTTATCCATTTCTCTTGCAGGAGTTTCTATCCATTCATCAACTGCAGCCATTAGTTTGTTAATCGCCTCTTCACCTTCAGGAGTTCCTTCAAGTCCTTTAAGAGCTGAACCTTGTATGATAGGCGTATTGTCGCCGTCGAATCCATATTTTGAAAGTAATTCTCTTAGCTCCATTTCAACCAATTCAAGCATATCAGCGTCAGCTATGTCGCATTTGTTTAGGAATACAACCATTTTTTTAACACCAACCTGACTTGCAAGAAGAATGTGCTCTCTAGTTTGAGGCATTGGTCCATCTGTACCAGCACAAACAAGAATAGCTCCATCCATTTGAGCCGCACCTGTAATCATGTTTTTTACATAATCGGCGTGACCAGGACAGTCAACGTGAGCATAGTGTCTGTTTACAGTTTCATATTCAACGTGAGCGGTTGAAATTGTTATACCACGAGCTTTTTCTTCAGGAGCCTTATCGATTGAATCGTATGCTGTAGCAGTAGCACCACCAGCTTTAGCAAGAACCGAAGTTATAGCTGCAGTTAAAGTTGTTTTACCGTGGTCTACGTGACCGATTGTACCGACATTTACGTGCGGTTTTGATCTGTTAAATTTCATAAAATATTTGACATAAATTTACACAATGTAAAGTTGAAATATTAATAAGCAAGTATTTTTTTTATCTTATTTTTAAGAGATTAATTATATCAATTGCAGCATTTTTTTCTGCTTCTTTTTTACTTTTACCAATCCCTACGCCAACGACATTTTCCCCTTCAATAGTGACTTTTGCTGTAAAAGTTTGTTCATGTCTTGCGCCGGTTATTTCGGTTATTTCATAGATTGGAATGATCTTATATTTTGCTTGAGAGTATTCTTGGAGTTGATTTTTTGCATCATTAATTATTGCATCCGTTAGATCTGAATTTGATATATATCCAGTCCAATATTTCAAAATTATATTTTTCGCCGTATTGATATCGGAGTCAAGAAAAATTGCACCAATTAAAGCCTCAAGGGTATTTTCAAGATGAGATTTTTTGGTTCTTCCATCTGTTTGCTCTTCGCCTTTTGAAAGTATTATAACTTTATCTAAACCTATTTGTAATGCTATTTTTTGCATGGTTTCACCACTTGCAATGATGGAATATTTTTTCGACAAAGCTCCAGCTTGATCTTCGGGGAACGTTTTGTACAATTCAGAGCCCAAAACAAATGATATAACTCTATCTCCAAGGAATTCAAGCCTTTGATATTCAGTCGCTTTATATTTTTTCTTTGCATAAGCACTTGGATGCGTTAATGCCAATATCAAAAGATTCGGTTTTTTAAACTCATAGCTTATTACTTGGTATAAATCTTTTAAGTTACCATATTCGAGATTTTTCATTTACGTCTTTTAAATTTTTCAGCTAAATTAAAATCATTTACACTGAATAACATATCAGATGATGCCTCTGGATATTCATTTTTTATTTTTTTTTTTGAAGCCTCATCTTCGCTACCAAATAAAATTGTATTTATCGCTGAACTAAAACTGAGACGAGGTTTTTTTATCTTTTTCTCAAAATCTTCATCCCTGTATTCATTTTTCACAATAGGTCTGTCGTGCTTAACTGCTTCGGATTGACCTCTATCATTTTTTTCACTAATTGGCGATATTCCGTTATCTTTATTGATTTTTGCTATCATGGTATCCCTTGGTAAATCTGAGATATTTCCCATCACGTATCCATCGAATAAGTCATCATTGCTGAACATTGTTTCATCGAAGGTATTTTTTTGTTTTGTTTTCACTGACTCATCTGTATCAAAATCACCTGATTCGTCTTCGAAGTCTTCACCCTCATCGCCAGAAAATTCATAATCCTCTTGCTCGTCCTCAGATTCATTCTCGGAATCCATATCATAGTCATCTTCTGCTTCAGATTCTTCTTGCTCTCCATCATACTCCCCTTCTTCAAGCTGCTCGTATTTATTTGTTTGCATTTGATAAGCGGGTTTGCTTTGCTCTGTTTCTTGTGTTTTTATAACGGCTTTTCTTTTTGAAATACCTTCTGAGCTTGATGAGTCAGCTTTTTCTTGATCTATACCAGTTGCTATAACCGATACAACAATACTACCCTCACATTCTTCTTTAAATGCTGCTCCAAATATTATTTCTGCTTCATCACCAAGATTTTCACGAACAACTGAAACTGCGTCATTTACTTCAAATAAAGTCATGTCAAATCCACCGACTATGCTAATCACAACGCCACCAGCTCCATTTATTGACGATGTATCTAGTAATGGATTGATAATTGCCGCACTTGCTGCGTTAACGGCCCTGTCTTCACCTTGAGCACGACCGGAGCTTATCATTGCCTTACCCATGTTTTTCATTATCGTTTTTAAATCTGCGAAGTCAAGGTTCACAAGTCCTGGGATTGTTATCAAATCTGTTATTGATTTTACTCCATTACAAAGTACATCATCCGCCATTTTAAATGCGTCAACAAATGATGTATTCTCATTTGCAACCCTGAATAGATTTTGGTTTGGTATAACGATTAAAGTATCGACATGTTTTGAGAATTCTTTAATTCCGTTCTCAGCTATTAATTGTCTATTTCTGCCTTCAAAATCAAACGGCTTCGTTACAATCCCAACGGTTAATATATCCATTGATTTAGCAACTTCTGCTATTATTGGCGCCGCACCAGTTCCAGTGCCACCTCCCATTCCAGCAGTTATAAAAAGCATGTTAGCGCCTTTTAAGATATTTTCTATTTCTTCACGAGATTCTTCTGCTGCTTTTTTGCCAACCTCTGGTTTTGCGCCAGCTCCAAGACCTTGTGTTATATTGGTTCCAATTTGAATTGTGTGATCTGCGATTGAACATTCAAGGGCCTGTGCATCGGTATTGATTGCAAAAAATTCCACTGATTGTAGCTTTGCTCTTACCATATTATTAACAGCATTTCCTCCTGCACCGCCAACTCCTATAATGACAATTCTAGGTTTAAAATTGTGCTTTCCGCTGGTCATTTTGATTGAGTCAAGTGAAATTGTCATAAAAGATCAAAGAATATTATTTATTTTTAAAGCTACGCTACGCAAAACCTTGTGTAGTATATTTTTTATTTGCATGCTATAATTTTGAATTTCAGATATTTCTCTGGTATGGGAAAAGAATTTTTTTATTGCTCCTTTTTCAATATCGAATTCCTCATCTTTTAACTCTTTGTCAAAATTTACTAGGTATGTCGGTTTGTCGAATATTTCTTTTGATAAATTTCTGATGTAGTCAAGATGGGATATTTCTCCATCTATTATGATTTTTGTTATCTCTTTTTTAAATCCGCTTGACTCAAGAGATGAGTGAACAATTTGAAGAATTGACTCAATTCCTTTGATTATCGTTTTGTTTAACAATGCACGATTTTTAATATCTAAATTTGATATCATGGAGTATTCTATATGACCAAAACCTTGTAAATATAGGTTTAGTATCTTGCTGGCATTTCTCGTTGATAGGTCAAATTTTTTTGCAAGATCAAGTGTTATAGAATATACTCCGTATGGTATCGAGGTGGTATAATCCGTGCCAATATTTGATATAATGCTTGCAGTAGTTTCAAGATGGGTGATATTTATCGCAAGGTATGTATCGGCGGTATTATTTTTATGCATTAATCCGTATGAATATGCGTAACTTTGAGGTATTATTAGAGATTTGTTAAGGTTTAAATTTCTCGAAATGCTGTTAATTTTATCTATATATTCGTGTTTTAAATATGAAGCAGATGATATTGATATCAGGGTTTCCATTTCTTCGGCAATAGGGTTTAATATTATGTCGCCATTTTTATTGAGATAGCCTATTGTTTCTATATCTGTTATTTCATTGTTATTTTTGTTGGATTCAAATATTTCCCAAGATTCTTTTTTGATCTTAAAAATATCTATCGGTGATGGTGATTTTTTAAAATCAAGCTTATTATGTCTGGTATTTTTTTTGATTTCAAAGCATGAATCAGGAAGTACGATGACGATTTTCGATATTTGATCGTCAATTTCGTTCTCAAGATTATTTATTAGTTCTGCTATAGCTGATTCAGTTACTGCTTGGTTTTTAATAAAACATGCGGATGTTTCAGATTGATCGATAAGTTTTGACTTTCTGGCAATTATTTTGTATTCTTGAGATTGTTTGTTTAGAGTTGCTACAAAGGCAGATATTGCGTAATCTTGAATGTTTAAGAAAGCATAAAGGCTTTGCATTTTTAAGAAATCTAACAAGGCAATATAAATGATGTAAAATTAATTTACAAGAAAAATTTTTTATATTTTCATTGGCAATAAAAATCTTGACACTTAATAAAAGAGTTTTAAGATTTTATGACTTAGTCTTTACCAATGATTAATGATGAATTAATTCAAAATACCGGCCATAGCAATCTTTATCCAGCCGAGGCGGGGATTATAAATGTCTCAATTGACAAGGAAATGAAAACAGCCTATCTAGAGTACGCAATGAGCGTGATAGTTTCACGTGCGATACCGGATGTAAGGGATGGTTTAAAACCAGTGCATAGAAGAGTTCTATACGCAATGAACGAAATAGACTGCGCACCAAATAAAGCATATAAAAAGTCTGCAAGAATAGTTGGTGAGGTAATAGGTAAATACCATCCTCATGGCGATGTGGCAATTTATGACTCAATGGTTAGAATGGCTCAAGATTTCTCATTGAGGGATAGATTGGTTGATGGCCAAGGTAACTTTGGTTCAATTGACGCGGATCCTCCAGCTTCAATGCGTTATACGGAAGCTAGGTTGACGCACTTAGCGGCTACAATGATGAACGATCTTGATAATGATACTGTAGATTTTAGAGATAATTACGACAACACTCAATCAGAACCAAGTGTTCTGCCGGCGACATTTCCAAATATTTTAGTAAATGGTACCGAGGGAATTGCTGTTGGTATGGCAACAAATATACCGCCGCACAACTTGGGTGAATTGATAGATTGCTGCATGCTTTATCTTGACAATTCTGATACTTCAGTTGATGATATGTTGTCAATAATGCAGGGTCCGGATTTTCCAACTTCGGCAACTGTATTAGGTAGAAGTGGATTTATAAATGCTATGCATACTGGTCGTGGATCGGTAATGATGAGAGGTATCACGGAAATTGAAGAAATGAAAGGCGGAAGACAAGCTATCATTATCGCTGAAATACCTTATCAAGTGGTAAAAAGTAAATTAATTGATAAAATAGTTGAGTTAATAAAAGACAAAAGAGTTGAAGGAATTTCTGACATCAGGGATGAATCAAATAAAAAAGGCATCAGAGTTGTTATCGAATTAAAAAAGGATGCTCATGCTGATGTTATATTGAATCACTTATATAAATATACTCCGCTTCAAACATCGTTCTCATATAACATGTTGGTGCTTAACAACATGAAGCCGGAATTGATGAATTTAAGACAAATAATTGCTAGATTCGTTGAATTTAGAGAAGAGATAGTCGGTAGAAGAATTTCGTATTTACTGAATCATGCACGAAATAAAGCACATTTATTAATAGGTCTTTGTGTTGCCGTTGATAGTATTGATGAGGTTATTAGAATCATCAGAAGTTCAGCTGATACCCAAGAAGCAAGAAAGCGACTTGGAGAAAGAGCTTGGCCGGCAAATTCAAGTATTGAAAGATTGATAGCATTGGTTCATGATAGAAACAATAAGGTCTTAAATGGTGAATTTTATTTCACAGAAGCTCAAATTAAAGCAATCTTAGAAATGAGACTATCAAAATTAACAGGTCTTGAAAAAGATAAACTGGTAGGCGAATTGGAAGAAATAGGGGTTGAAATTGCATACTTTTTAAAGGTATTATCAAGCAATTTAGAAATCAAACGAATAGTCAAAGAAGAACTTACAAAAATAAGAGAATCTTTTGCAACGCCAAGAAAAACGCAAATATTAATCGATGAAGCAGATGATGCAGATATTGAATCTTTCATACCAAGAGAAGATATGCTGGTTTCAATGACTATAAATGGATTTATTAAAAGAAATTTATTGAGCGATTTTACATCGCAAAGAAGAGGTGGAAAGGGTAAAAAAGGAATGGAGGCATCGGAGGATGACTTGGTTTCTGATGTTCTTGTTGCCAATACCCATCAAGCACTGTTATTTTTCTCAAACTTCGGAAAAGTATATAAACTAAAAACATATCAACTACCTCTCGGAACTTCAGGAAAGAAAGGAAGAGCAATAGTTAATTTATTACCATTACAAAGCGGAGAAAAAATTACT
>CAMCTP010000011.1 GCA_945878495.1 Rickettsia typhi
CAAACCGGAGAAGAAGGAAGGGTTGTAAAAAGACTTTACATCGAAAATGGAAGCGAAATAAAACAAGAACTTTATCTATCAGCGATACTCGATAGATCATCAGCTTCTATCGTGTTTATCGCATCAAAAGAAGGTGGAGTTGACATAGAAGAAGTGGCGGAAAATCACCCTGAAAAAATAATAAAAGTAAGCATTTTAACCGAAACAGGATTGCAAGGATACCATGTAAGAAATGTCTTGTTTGGAATTGGACTTGGAACGGCACATTTCAAGCAACTGAACGCAATCATGTCGGGAATATACAAAATATTAACCGAAAAAGACGCAATGCAAATCGAAATCAACCCATTAATAATAAATGGAAATGACGAATTGACGTGCCTTGACGCAAAATTCGGATTCGATGCAAATGCACTCTTCAGACATAAAGATATAGCTGAATTATACGATCCAAACGAGGAAGATCCACTTGAGGCTGAAGCTAGAGAATCCGGTCTAAACTATGTAAAAATGAGTGGAAATATCGGCTGCATGGTAAATGGAGCGGGACTTGCAATGGCAACCATGGATATTATCGAATTATACGGCCAAAAACCTGCAAACTTCCTAGACGTTGGCGGAGGTGCAAATAAAGAAAAAGTAACAAAAGCCTTTAAAATAATACTTTCTGATCAAGCTGTTAAAGGTGTTTTAGTCAATATCTTTGGAGGAATAATGAGATGCGACATAATCGCAGAAGGCATTATTGCTGCTGTTAAAGAGGTTGGAATAACGATTCCTTTAGTTGTAAGATTAGAAGGGACAAATGTCGATCTTGGAAAGAAAATACTTTCTGAATCAGGTCTGAATATAACATCGGCTGACGATCTTGACGATGCAGCTGCAAAAATAGTGAAATGCATAAAATAATTTTATAAAACAATGGCTATATTAATAAATAGAGATACAAAAGTTATCTGTCAAGGCTTAACTGGACAACAGGGAACATTCCACACGGAACAAGCCATAGCATATGGAACAAAAATGGTTGGTGGAGTTACTCCGGGTAAAGGCGGAACAAAGCATCTAGAGATACCTGTTTTTGATACAGTTCTTGATGCAAAAAATAAAACAGCATGCAATGCAAGCGTTATATATGTACCTCCTGCTTTTGCTGCTGATGCTATACTTGAGGCAATTGACGCACAAATTGAGTTTATCGTTTGCATCACAGAAGGAATACCAGTTCATGATATGTTAAAAGTAAAAAAAGCTCTGCAAAACTCATCAAGCAGACTTGTTGGACCGAACTGCCCAGGGGTAATAACACCGGGTGAATGCAAAATCGGAATCATGCCAGGTCATATACATCAAAGAGGTAAAGTTGGAATTGTTTCAAGATCTGGAACTCTTACCTACGAAGCCGTTTTTCAAACAACAAATCTTGGATTGGGTCAAACAACATGCGTTGGAATTGGTGGAGATCCACTAAATGGAACGAATTTCATTGATTGTATAGATATGTTCCTACATGATGATGAAACTGAATCCATTATAATGATTGGTGAAATTGGCGGAGATGCAGAAGAGCAAGCTTGCGAATTTATCAAGCAATCAAAAATCAAAAAACCAATGGCTGGATTTATCGCAGGAAAAACAGCTCCAAAAGGAAAAACAATGGGACATGCTGGTGCAATCGTTTCAAGCGGTGGAACTGGAAGTGCTGAATCAAAAATAGATGCGATGAAATCAGCTGGAATATGGGTATCAGATTCTCCTTCTAAAATAGGTCAAACCCTATTCAATGGATTAAGTTCAAAATAAATCATCAAATACAGATAACTGAAAAATAACCTAGTTATCTGTATTTTTATCTCCAAATAGTTTCAAATAAACTCAAATCTTGTCCTTTTTCGTGGCGTCTAAATTTATCAAATTTCTTTTTCTAGAATTTGTAAGATTTTAAAAATTTATTTACCACTATCCAAACTCTTTTGATAAGCTTCAACAACCTCAGATATTCCTCCCTTCATATAAAAGAAATTCTCAGGTATGTGATCGTATTTCCCCTCAACAATTCCCTCGAAAGATGAAATAATATCTTCAATTTCAACAAATCTACCTTTTGAGCCAGTAAAGACTTCGGCAACAAAAAATGGCTGGGATAAGAATTTTTGAATTTTTCTAGCACGATATATCGTCGTTCTATCCTCGTCAGATAGCTCATCCATTCCCAAAATCGCTATAATATCTTGAAGGGATTTATATTTCTGAAGAATTTGCTGAACCCTCTTAGCAACTCCATAGTGCCTTTCTCCAACTATAGACTCTTCTAGCGCAGATGAACTTGAGTCAAGTGGATCGATTGCCGGATAAATACCAATTTCAGCAATTTGCCTTGAAAGTACAGTCGTAGCATCAAGATGTGTGAACGAAGCAGCTGGCGCTGGATCGGTTAAATCATCAGCTGGAACGTAAATTGCCTGAACCGAAGTTATCGACCCATCTGTTGTCGATGTTATTCTTTCTTGAAATTTACCCATTTCTTCCGCTAGGGTTGATTGATATCCAACAGAAGAAGGTATCCTACCAAGTAAACCAGATACCTCAGCACCAGCCTGAATAAATCGAAAAATATTATCCACAAAAAACAATACATCCTGTTTTTTTTCATCCCTAAAATACTCAGCCATTGTCAATCCAGACAAAGCAACCCTAGCCCTAGCCCCAGATGGTTCGCTCATTTGACCGTAGACCATTGCCACTTTTGAATGAGGGTCATGATCTGGTTCAAAATCGTGCAAATCTATTATTCCCGATTCAATCATTTCGTTATAAAGATCGTTTCCCTCTCTTGTTCGCTCTCCAACTCCAGCAAAAACAGATACCCCAGAGTGAAACTTTGCAATATTGTTTATTAATTCAGTTATCAGAACCGTTTTACCAACTCCAGCACCGCCAAATAAACCAATCTTCCCGCCTTTTACATACGGCGCCAACAAATCAACAACCTTGATTCCAGTAAAAAATATCTCAATTGACGCATTTTGCTTAATAAATTCAGGCGGCTTTCTGTGTATTTCCCATTTTTTATCACTTGTCAAAGCTGGTCCGTTATCAATTAAATTTCCGCAAACATCAAAAACTCTACCAAGACATTCAGCGCCAACCGGCACGGATATCATTCGACCGGTGTCAGAAACTTCGTCCCCTACTCCCAATCCATCTGTCGATTGTATCGCAATGCATCTAACAACTCCATTTCCAATGTGCTGTGCAACTTCAAGAGTGACGGCTAATCTTTCAACAATCAAGGCATTTAAAATCTTTGGTAAAAAAGCCATCTCAAACTCAACATCAACAATGGATGCTAAAACTTTTACAATTTTTCCTTTCATTTGTTATTTATATACAGCTAAAAGAAGAGTATAAATAAAAAAATTTATTGTCAACTTTGACTTTTAACTTATTTAAGATATTGCAATAATTATATAATATTGCAGTGAAAAAAATTATAGACACCTTAAATCAAAACGGAGTTATTCTTTCCGCAACAGACACGGTGTACGGACTACTGGCAAATGCAAACAGTATAGCGGCAGTCAACAAAATTTATACAATAAAAAATCGTGATTCTCAAAAGCCGCTTGCAATATTCTGCAAAAATGTCGAGCAAATCAAGCAAATTGCGGAAATTTCAATACAAACAGAAAAACTATTAACCAATCTTTTACCAGGGGCTTTTACCTTTATTTTAAAAACAAGACAACCATCTAATATTGAATTAATCAAACACTTCAATTACCAAACGATTGGAATAAGAATTCCGGCTTTCAAAGAAATTCAAGAAATCCTAAATTCGATCGACTTTCCAATTGCCGCAACATCGGCAAACATATCACACAAAGGAGACACTTCAGTTTTTTCCAACCTAGATCGCTCTGTTATCAAAAATGCAGACCTTGTTTTGCAGGACAATTGCAAAATTGAGAAACAAGCTTCATGCGTTATAGATCTTACAAATTTCGATAATAATATGAAATTTTCGATATTAAGGTCAGCTCCATCAGAATCAATTTTTATAGAATATTTAAAAAAAGATCATAACTCTTGAAAATTATAAAAACTTAAATAGATTATCATAGCTATTCAATCAAACAATGAATCTAAAAAATGCAACAATTTACAAACGAGGTGCAGCCTTCATAATTGATGAACTAATTATCAGCTTACTCCGAATATTAATTATGTCGATCATTTACATCGTAATTTGGCGTTCTGAAATCATCAATATCAAAGATAAAATGCTAGCAATAATAAGCGAATTATCAAGCAATCCAAACATTCATGATGTTAGGTTTGCTATAGAGGAAAGCGGAATAATAACACAATTGATAATATTCTTTTTAATATTTTTTGCAGTTGGTTTTGCATACCAAATTGCATCTTACCACATAATGGATGGTCAGACATTTGGGAAAAAAGCTATAAAATTAATAATGCTGACAAAAGACAAAAAAAAGCCATCACTAGCGATAGTTTTATCAAAAGTTATGTGGAGCTATATGCCATGGATACTTCCTTTTTTTGCATACCAACTATACGCAAATGATATAAACGCATATATACCAGTAATAGCAGTTTGGCTATTTTGGTACGATCCATGGATAATTCTTGGGAAAAAAAATGTTACACTGCACGACTTTTTATCTGGAACAATCGTGCTTGATATGAAACAGGCGAAATCAAAAGACGAAAAAAATAGCAATTAAACAAGAGGTATCTTGATTTTTAATAATCATCAAATACATAATGCACATCAAATTGCTTTATGTATTTTTAAAGGTAGAAAATTAGACCCAAGAACACAATAAAATATTTGCTACCATATTACCGATAGCAAACTATATAAAACTATTTTCTTGATCTAGATCGATTTGAATTTCCGCTTCTAGAAGATCCATATCTATTATTAGATCTTTGACCAGTCTTTCCCTCGCCATCAACTCCAGACACTCTATTTCCAGAGTCAGATCTGTCGGAATTATAGTGCTTTTTTTTACCGGCAAAATCACCTTTTTCAAAATTCTTACCACGATTTTTATTTTGATATAGAGATTTTTTTTGCACATTTGTACTGCTTTTTTTTGAGGAAAATAAAGATTTAATAAATCCAAATAAACAAAACTTTGATTTTGACTCAACCGAAGCAGAATTGATTTTTTCCTTAGGTTCACCATAAATATCAACGAAAGATCTAGCCTCTCCTATGTCAGAAAGACCATTAAATTTCGCAATTTCTGCAAAAGAAACACCATCTTGGCTTCCAAATACAACAAATTTATCTTTTTTATTTGTCTCTATTTTTACAATCTCAAACTCCACATTTGCAGCCTTGCAAATTTTTAAAATCTCAGACTTATTGTAGTAATTAAACATCGATTCAGCCTCAGTGCTACACTCAGCTTTTACAAATTTAGATTCAAAATTACTAGTGGCAAAAATATTTTCTAAAGTTTTATACAATTCATCAAGAACAATTTCAGCTTTAAATATTCTTCCAGTGCCATAGCAATGAGAGCATTTATTAGTTGAGACATCGATAAATCCCGTTCTCAATCTTTGTCTTGAAACTTCCATCAATCCAAATGGACTGATTGTTGTGAATTGGACTCGTGCTTTATCTTTTGCACAAATTTCATCCTTCATTTTCATTTCAACTTTTTTTCTATTTGAAAGATCATCCATATCGATAAAGTCGACAACAATCAAACCACCTATATCTCGCAATCTTAAGTGATCAGCAACAGCTTTTGCTGCTTCAAGATTGGTTTTTAATGCTGTATTTTCAATACTATTTTCCCTAACCAAGCTTCCTGAATTCACATCAATCGCAACCAACGCTTCAGTATAGTTAATAATAATATAACCACCAGAAGGAAGATTGACTCTATCTTTATATAAATCTTTTAATTTTTCAGATATATAAAGTTTGTCAAACAAGCTTTGTTTCTTATCTTTATGAAGCACAATAGAGTCTTTTTTTACACTAATAAGATCACCGGCAATAGAAGAAATTAAACTTGATATCTCCTCGTTATCAACAAAGATTTTTGTGTCAAGATTTGTTATATCTCTGATCGAAGAAATAAGCCTTGACTCTGATTTTGCAATTAAACCAATTGTATTTTCAGATGCTTTGTCAATAATTTCCTTCCATTTTTTCATAGCAACGCTTTCGTAGTCAGCAAGAAGCTCGATATCATCAACGCCACTAGCAGCGGTTCTAACAACAAGACCTGATTCCTCAGATATATTGATCGATAATAGGAATTTTTTTAACCTATTTTTTTCCGCACCATTTGTAATTCTTCTCGATACACCGCTTAATCTTTTGTTATTTGGCGTAAAAACAAAATATTTTGTAGGCATTGTGATATATGTCGTCAAGGATGCACCTTTATTACCTCTTTCATCTTTAAAAACCTGAACCAAAAGAAATTGCCCAGTTTTCATAGCATCCTGTATTGTAGATTTTTTATCGTGTGTAGATTTCGACTCCTGCTGATTTACATTACTACCCTCTTCCGCATCTTCCGCTAAATCAAATTCAACTTTTTCAAGATCGTCAACATCATCTGACAGGGTATTTTCAACCTCAGCTTCATTTGCAACCGCAGATATTTCGTGTTTTTTTTCAGGATTGCAAAAGCTAACCAAGACATCTTTTAGTGCTTTTTCATTTTTGTAATACAAGGGATGTATTTCCGAAAATGGCAAAAAACCGGATTTATTCTCTCCGTATGAAACGAAAGCAGCCTGTAAAGATGGCTCAACTTTTGTGATTTGTCCAAGGTATATATTCGATTTTATGGATTTAAAGTTTTCTCCTCCAAAAATTACATCCTCGAGTTGGTCAGAATCATTCAGCGTTACTATCTTGTAACTGTTCATGTTTCCCGATATAGCTATTTGTTGTTTTTTCATATATTCTAAAATTAACACAATAATACACAGCGGAATTCAATATTTCACGCTCTGTGTAGAAATTTATTGAGAAATTTTGAGCGTACATAGAATTGAAAATCCACATAAACTAGACTATTGAACTAAATATAATTTTCAAGTTTTTTTTCTTGTAAATTAAATTATTTTTAATACTTAATAGCGACATGTAAAAATAAAATGAGTAATCCAATTTTAAAATACAATCACAGCGATAATAGACTCGCTGATTGTATAAGAATCTTGACAATGGATGCTATTTTTAATGTAAAATCAGGACACCACGGCATGCCAATGGGAATGGCCGACTTTATGACAGTATTATTCAAATATTTCTTCAATTTCAACCCAAATAAACCTGATTGGAACAACAGAGACAGGTTGGTGATTTCGAACGGACACGGATCAATGTTGCTTTATTCGTTATTATATCTAACCGGTTATCCAGACTGTACAATCGATGAAATTAAGAATTTTAGAAAACTAGGTTCAAAAACCAGCGGACATCCGGAATTCGAAAAATTATCTGGAATTGAAGCAACAACAGGAGCTCTAGGCCAAGGTTTGGCAAACGCTGTTGGTATGGCTTTTGCTGCAAAGCAAGCTGCTACAAATATATCAAATTTAATAAACCACAAAATATACTGTACAGTTGGTGATGGCTGCTTAATGGAAGGATTATCCCAAGAATCATTAAGCTTTGCCGCAGCAAATAATTTAAATAATCTGATTATAATTTTTGATGATAATGAGATAACGATAGATGGTAAAACTGCAATTTCAACAAAAGAAAATCAAATTCTCAGATTTAAAGCTCTTGGATTTGAAACATTTGAAATAGACGGACACAATGTCGATCAAATAAAAAATGTTCTACAAATAATAACATCAAATGCTCTGCAAAAACCGATATTCATATCTTGTAAAACAATAATAGGATTTGGAAATCTGGAACATCAAGGAACGTCAGAGGCGCATGGTGCATCAATTTCCGCAAAATCAATTCAAGATTTTAAACAAACTTTTAAATATCCAAACGAACCATTTGAGTTACCAAAACGATCTCTATCACAATGGAGATCATTCTGGGAAAGATCTGAAAAAAACTTCAAAAACTCTCAAACATTAGACTATCCAGTTCTCGAAAATACCATCAAAGCAACCCAATTAAAACTGGAAAGCTTAAAAAAATATCACATTAGCAATAACCTAAAAACAACAACAAGACAGTCAATATCAACAATTATAGACTATCTAGGAAATGACTCTCCTTTCGTTTATGGATCAGCTGATCTTGGAAAATCAACCGGATTGCTGACATCATCGGCAAGAGAAATATCTTCCGGAAATTTCATGGGAAATTACATTAATTTCGGCGTTAGAGAGCATGGCATGGCCGCCATATCAAACGGTATATCGTTGTACAAAAATCATATACCTGTTATCTCAACTTTTTTAACCTTCTCAGACTACATGCGTCCTGCGATAAGAATGTCAGCGCTTATGTATCAAAAAGTGTTTTACATTTTTACCCACGACTCGGTCATGCTCGGTGAAGATGGTCCAACCCACCAGCCAATTGAACAAATTGAATCCTTAAGATTAATGCCAAATCTAAACGTGTACAGACCCTGCTCTACAGTAGAGTTAATAGAGTGCATGGAATCTGCAATTCTCGACCAAAAACCATCAGCTTTTATGCTATCAAGACAAAATATAGAAATAGCGATTGACGATGAACAAATTAAGCAATACAATACAATTAATAGATCAAAAAAAGGCGCATATATAATATCAAAAAATCACAACAATCCACAGATCACAATAATCGCAAGTGGCTCAGAAGTTGAAGTGTCTCAAAAAATTCAAAGCATATTAACCGAAAAATACGGAATATCAACCAACACCGTATCAGCTCCAAATATTATCAATTTTTACAAACAAACCAAGGAATACAAAGAATCAATAGTGCCAAAAGATTCGTTTGTAGTGGCGATAGAATTAGCAAATCATAATTCCTACGATGCAATCATAAAAAATAACGGCATGAAAATCGGCCTACATGAATTCGGAGAGTCAGGAAATCCAAACGATATAGCAAAACATTACAATTTGGAACCGGAAATTCTAGCGGAAAGAATAGCCACGGCATTCAAGACTAAAAATATTGAAAACCTTTAGAGGTGAAATTATAAAATTACAGTCAATATAATGGCAGATGCAAATAAATTTTTCCGGCTATTATTGAAAAACATTAGCCATTCATCCATTTTGCTGCAACTTCATCAGCTTTTTGCTCTGCTTTTGCCAATCCGGACTTTAAAGCATCGTCTCCACGAGCAACTCCTTCAAGTGTTATAAAATCAACACTTGTAAAGCCAATAAATTTAAAAAATGTTTCAAAAATTTTCATATTCGCTTCAAGGACGGAATGATCGGAAGATGAATAAACGCCTCCTGATGCAATGCAGATTGCAATTTTTTTGCCACCTTCAATCAAACCAACCGGACCCTTATCCGTGTACTTAAAAGTCACGCCAACTCTGGCTATATTATCCATGTAAGCTTTTAATACAGATGGCATGGAAAAATTCCAAAAAGGCGTTCCAATTACCACATTATCAACAGATTTAATCTCAGCAATTAGCTCATCTGAAATCTTTAAAACATCAGCATCTGCAATAGTTTTGTGATCAAGCGGCCTATAAGCCGAACCTATAAAGTCAGCGTCAATATGCTCAATCGCTGGTGAAAACAAATTTCTTATCGTAACCGTTGTGGCAATTTTTTTTTCAATACAATCAATCAGAATTTTAGCAATTTTTGACGATGTAGATCCATGATCTTTTGGACTTGAATTAATAAATAATATCTTCATATTTAAATAAAAAACTGCTTCATAAACTTCTTAATTAAGATATATAAATTCTTAATAACTGTCAATAAAAATATAATATTTTTTAGCAAGAAATGCCAAGCATTAGAGAACATAACGGAAGTTGGCTTCTGAGAAGCGGTATTTTTTTCAACGCTATTTAAGCTCGTTTTTGGATTTGAATGCTTATACAAAATATCATAAACCGCATCAATATAACGCAGGCTAACTTTATTCATGGTAAAAAAAGTACTCTCTTTTGACATATCTCTGATAGATTTTACGGCCCAATACCCCTCTACTAGATAATCCTTCAATACAGCTTCAACCGATTCACCATTTCCAATTCTAACTCCAAAGCTTTTGTTTCTGGATTTATCATCAAAACAAGTAAGCATTATGTCCCCTATTCCAGCCGATAAATATGCAGTTTCATCCTTTGAGCCATATAGCTTGCCAAGTCGTTTTATCTCAGAAACAAAACTCATTAATGTTCTAATTATTCTATTTTTTCCAAAACCCAAACCCTCAAGCATTCCAACTGTAATAGCCATAACATTTTTCATTGCCCCAAACAATTGAACTCCTATAATATCAGCGGTTGTCTCAATTTTTATATTTGTGCTCTTAAAAATAGCCGCAACATCACTGCAAACTTTCTGATTTTTACAAGCTAGAGTTGTAACCGAAAGCTCACCATTTAAAATCTCATCCGCAAAATTAGGACCTGAAAATACAAGAATATTAATATTTTTGCCACCAAATATATTCTTCAATATTTCGCTATAAAAATAAGGTTTTTTATCACTAATTCCCTTACCGCAAATAACAATACTCGCTCCATCTGATAAAACAGGTGCAATTTTTGAAGCGGTATCTATCAAGGAATTTGACTCCGTTGTTATAAATATTACACTTGATCCAGCCACACAATCATAAAGATTGCTATAAGCATTGGTATTTTTGCTAAAAGTTTTTTCCGAAAAACATCTGGAATTTTGCTTACTAAAATTAAATTCTTGGCAAAAATTATCATCCCTTGAGTAAAACGATATTTCATATCTATTAAGCAAATCCAGCCTGTACGAAATAGCGGTTCCAAACTTTCCAATTCCTATAAATGATATTTTTTCTTTTTTTATTAACACTAAAAGAATTAGAATTCAGAAATAGATTTATATTCTGAAAAATAATTTGCAATTTTTTTCTTGAAAATACAATTTTTATGTTTTACTAATAATTATAACGTTCTGTTTTACAATGATTGAAATAAAAGTTCCAGACCTAGGTGAATCAATAGACTCCGCAACCATCGGAAGTGTTCTAAAAAAAGCCGGTGATTTCGTTAAAAAAGATGAACTAATTGCTGAAATCGAAACAGACAAGGTTGTGCTTGAAATATGCGCACCAGCAGCAGGAACGATATCTGAAATCAAATTTAAATCTCAGGATATTGTAAAAAGTGGTGAAACTTTTGCAATGATAAACACTGAAAATGCAGGATCAACGACTCAAACTCCAGCATCGACATCTGCAGCTCAACCGGTTGCAAGTGAATCCAAAACAGAGGATAAAAAAAATCCAAGCCCATCTGCGGAAAAAATGATACAAGAAAACAAACTAAACTCCTGCTCAATTTCCGGATCAGGTAAAGATGGTCAGGTTTTAAAACATGATGTAATGGATTACCTATCCAAACCTCAACAAACACAATCTGCTTCAGTGGCGACAAGTTTCAAATCTACAAAAGAATTCGAAAGAGTTAAGATGTCAAAACTTCGTCAGACAATAGCAAAAAGACTAAAAGATTCTCAAAATAATGCAGCGATATTGACGACATTCAATGAACTTGACATGTCCTACGCCATGGAGTTAAGATCAAAATACAAGGATCTATTCGAAAAAAAACACGGTGCAAAACTTGGATTCATGTCATTTTTCACTAAAGCTGTTGTTGCCGCTTTAAAAGAAATACCATCTGTTAATGCTGAAATCGACGGACAAGACATAATATACAAAAATTTCTACGACATCGGAGTTGCCGTTGGAACCGAACAAGGTCTAGTTGTTCCTGTTATTCAAGATTGCGATAAACTATCAATGGCTGCAATAGAGCAAAAAATTGCTGAATACGGTAAAAAAGCTCGTGAAGGTAAGCTATCAATCGCTGAAATGCAAGGTGGGACTTTTACAATATCAAACGGAGGGGTGTATGGCTCACTGCTTTCAACCCCAATAATTAACCCACCTCAATCCGGAATTTTAGGACTTCATAATATTGTAAAACGTCCTGTTGTTGTCAACGATCAAATCGTAATTAGACCAATGATGTACATCGCTTTATCCTACGATCACAGAATTATTGACGGAAAAGAAGCTGTTACATTCCTTGTTAGAGTCAAAGAATTCATGGAAAATCCAGCAAGATTGCTCTTGGAGATTTAATTCCACAGTAATTATTAAATCAATATGTTGGAAAATTCGATAACATTACACCGAGTTTTAACCGCATCACCTGAAAAAGTTTATCGTGCTTTTATTCAAAGTGATGCACTTGCAAGATGGATAGCTCCTGATGGTTTTACCTGCACAATCCACAATATGGATGTAAAAATTGGTGGTAAATTTAAAATGTCTTTTAAAAACTTTACAAACGGTCATTCAAGCTCTTTCGGAGGTGAATATCTGGAAATTATTGCAAATAAAAAACTCGTCTACACCGATGTTTTCGACGATGAAAACCTAGTTGGAACGATAAAAACTACAGTGATTTTAATGCCAATATCTTGCGGAACCGATTTATTAATCACGCAAGAAAATATCCCAAGTATAATTCCAATAGAACATTGTTATCTTGGCTGGCAACAATCTTTGCAATATTTGGCAAAACTTGTTGAGCCTAATTTCGATTAAAGTTTGAGTAAAATTTATGACTATCTTAAAAATTGCCGTTGCAGCATTTTTATTTTGCACAACATCTTGCGAGGCAATAACAATCACTAAAACTCAACAAAAAACATTTATTTTTGATTTCGATCACACCATTCACAATTCTCCAATATCATATCCAGAGCTAATAGAGATAAGTTCTCTCGGCAAAGAAAAATACAAATCAAAAATCCCAGAAATATACGAATATTACAAAACCTTAAAACAGCAAAACAATCTCTCGGAGGTAGCAATCTTGCAAAAAATTATGGCAAAATATCACTTCAAAATAACGCAAAAAGACCTCGATTACTCAATAAATCAAGTCAAAAAATACATCACAAAAGACATAAAATCAACCATAATGAAAATAAAATCCCATGGACATAAAGTAATAATTATCGGTGGAGGAACCTATGGCTGCGGAATAATTCCTGAAGTTGTAAAAAGCTTAGGTATCGAAAAAGATCAAATTTACTCCGGATACTTTAAAGATTTTACCGATCAGTCAATTTCAAAAACATTGTTCGATAATTATAGATATACAAATTGCGGAAATCCTTATCAACAAACGCCAATATCGGACAAAAAAAGCGACCTAATTAAACACCTCAAACAACAAAATATTATATCTGAAAAAGCAATCCACATAGGCGATGGTGAGAATGATTTAGAAGTCTGGCAAGCTAGTCAAGCTGATTTATTTATAGGTTTTGGAGTCCATAGAATAGCAAAAAAAGTTGAAAAAAATGCACCGGTTTTTGTTAAATCCATGGCAGAATTGAATCAAAAAATTGACGAATTAATATGAAATTTATTATCATAATTGCGCTAATTTTTAGCGTATCAATATCTGCAAAAGCAGGTAGCATAAATCATATAAAAGCAAATCCAAAATCTGGATTTTACTCCGATTATTTTTATGAAATATCACAAAATACAACGAAAAATGATAAAATAAATATCGTCATAATACCAAATAATACACCGGGAACGATAATTCCCGAAGACGATGGAGGCTACCAAAGTCTTTGGAACGGTTATGCAAAAACTTGGGGAATTGGATCAAAAATATCTCGATTGTTGCTCGAAAATTTAAAAATTGTAATTCTTGCACCGGCATTTCCAACTCAAAACAATAGCGGAATTTACAGTAATCAGCTAAATAAAAAATCGATGGAAACTGATAGATCGGAATGGCTTCGACACGATTTACAGCTGATTCAAATAATCAAAAACATGAAAATTCGATTAAAAAAACAAGGTTTTAATGTTGACGAACGAGTCTCATTTATCGGATTTTCTTCTCAATCCGATTTTGCAACACGCTTTGCAATCTTGCATCCGGAAATTGTAAAAATCGTTGCAGTTGGCGGAATTGTAGACTATTTAACACTGCCAATATCAGAATATCAAAACCAACAATTACCCTACCCTCTTGGCGTTAATGATGTCAAAAAATTCGAAAAAACAAACTTCAATCTTGAAACATTAAAAAATGTAAAATTCTTCTTATTTGATGGTGAGGATGATAAAAACACTACTTTTAATAAACAATACGGCGTTTGGAGCGAAAACGATATAGATTTAATTTTCAAACTTTTCGCCGATAATAAATATGACGAAAATAATTTATACAACCCAAAAATTCTACATCAATGCTTAGAAATATGGCGAGAAAATGGTATAAATTTTGAATACAAAAAATACCCAAACACCAAACACAATTTTACCTACGAAATGAAAACCGACGTATTAGATTTTTTTAAAAATAACCTTTGACAGTTGAAAATTTGCAAAATAATAAAGATTTTATATCTTGACAACCGAGCAAAGCGAGATCCTCAATATTTTATATCTTGACAATATTTTTTCTCACCCAATAATCAATAAAATAAAGAATAAAAATGTCGGAATATCAAATACAAGATCTCATAGATTTCATTTCACGACTGCCAACCGTTGGCTCAAGAAGTGCTAAAAAAATCGGCATTGCCATGCTAAAAGATAGAAAAAATTCCATGATAAAATTCGCAAATCTCCTAACCAACCTTGCTGAAAAAGTCAAGGAATGTGAAATTTGCCGCAATATCGATACATCGGAAATATGCAGCGTGTGCCAAAGCAGAAAAAATGTCGATCAAATCTGTGTTGTCGCAAACATTGAAGATCTGTGGAATATTGAAAAAAGTGGCGCCTACAATGGACTTTACTTTACATTATGGGGTCTGCTATCCGCAACCACCTCAACTCTACCAAAAAATCTTGGCATAGATAAATTGTGCAATATGATAGCAACAAAAAAACCAAAAGAAATAATCTTTGCTCTTGGCTCAACCATGGCATCCCAAACAACATATTATTTTGTCCTCGAAGAACTTGAAAAATTCGCCCTATCCGCAAAATTGGAGCTTAAATTTACATCACTTGCCTTTGGGATTCCAATGGGCAGCGAAATCGACTATCTTGACGAGGGAACCCTTATTCAAAGCTTTAAAACTAGGGCTTAAAAAATATTTCCGCGAACTAAAGCTTACTATAATATTGATAAAATTTTATCAATTTCCTTGTTTAGTTGATCAATATTTTCAACAAATATATCAGCATTATTTTTCACCTTCGGCCTTATAGCATTCAATCCAAAACCTATAAAATAGTCTGCAGATCCTTCTATTTTTGTTACCAAATCATTATATCCATCGCCAATCATAACCACTCGAAGTTTTGGATTTAACCGTTTAAGATTATTAATTACACGACTTTTGCCGTTTGAATACAGCATATCGCCATCCCGAAAGCCCGATACTTTGCTATTTTTATCAAAAATAAACTCATTAGCAAATACATCTTTGAAATCAATTCCTAACATTTTTGCGGTCGGCTTAATCATGCTTTTAAAAGATCCGCTGATAATTATTATCTTACAACCGGAAGACTTAATTTTGTTTAAAGTTTTGTCGATATCTTGTGTTAAATAATTTTTCATACTATCTGAAATTTTTGATACTTGAGACTTCGTAACTCCACCAAGTTTTAATCGTCTATCAAGAGATTCTTTAAAATCTATTTCTCCATTCATCCCCATATTGGTAATGCTTTTTAGCGTATCAATTTTATCATTATCACCAGCGATTGAAAATAAAATTAAGTCTTCGAATGACTCATTTTTTACAATGGTTGAGTCAAAATCAAATGCAAATATACAATTGGAGATTTTATTTTTAGCAAATAAATCCTGACACAAAAAAAGAGAAAATGAAAAAAATAGAATCTGTGTATATTTATTAATGTTAACTTTTATTTTTTTGTTTTAAAGGTATATAATATTAAACATTTAAAAAATAATTATCAAGATTATCTAAAAAATCTTGACTTTTATTCATTATGAGAAATCAAAAGTAAATCTTTTTGCTAAAAATGCGTGAAACAAAAATTAATTTTGTAAAAAAAACAGATGCTGAAAATCAAAGACCTGTAAAAACGCAGAGCGATTTTAGATATGAAGAAAGACAGCAAAAGAAAACCAGAGGTAATAAAGTAGCAAAACTAATGGAAAAAGAAGGAATTACAATGGAAGCAGCAATTAGCAAAATTATGTCGTTCAATGACAGACAATCGAAAAAATTTAGCGACAAGCCTAGATTTGGAGGCAGCAAACCATTTCAATCAAGACAAGATGGAGAAAGACCAAGAAGCTTTGATAGAGAAAAAAGTCAAGATGGAAAATTTGGCGATAGAAAGCCTAGATTTGAGAAAAAACTGGAAGAAGGAAGCACTGGAGAAAAAAGACAGGACTCAAGATTTGGGGACAAGCCACGCAGATCGTTTGACGAAAAAAAGAAATTAAATATCGGAAACAGAAATCATAATCGTGACAATCACATGCTTTCTGAGCTTCAAAGAAAAATAGAAATCCTGAAAAATGCCGGTAAGCTTGATTAAGCTGATCGTTTTAAATATATTGATATTAAATTTTCTGCAATCCGCTGAACTTGATCTTTACATATTTCTGGCCATTCTATAATATTAATACCAGCATTAATATTATCAAACAACCCTATTTCCTGTAACTCGTTAAAATCTTCAATGCGATACAAATCGTAATGAAAAATATCACAACCATTAAAAGATTTATAGCAATTAACGATATTAAAAGTTGGACTTGAAACTTCGTTTTCATCGAACCCAAAAGCCTGCGAAATGAACTTTTTTGCAAATAGTGTCTTGCCGGCACCAAGCTCACCAAACAAAAAAATTGTTGCATTTTCTTTTGCAATCAAAGAAATATCAGATGCAAATCTTGACATTTCAATTTCATCAGCTATAAGTGGAGTATATTTAGTAATCATTTGTCAAAAACATATACAGAATCTGGTCAAACACGAGCAAGTAGAACGATATTTTCCGTAACCAACAAATCCATGTCTCAACCAAAAGAAACCTCAACTACCAAAAATGTCAAGACAATTCGATCAGAAAAAAATTCCGAATCAGTAAAAAATAGAACACTAAAGAAATCATCCCATCAGTGGCTTGCAAGACATCTATCAGACAGATTCGTTGCGGCTGCAAAAAAAGAAGGTTTTATATCAAGAGCGGCTTATAAGTTAATTGAAATTAATACAAAATACAATATATTTCAAGGCGTAAATCTTAATGTACTAGACCTAGGATCTGCCCCGGGAAGCTGGGCGGAGACGATTCTACGAACATGCAAAACTATCAACAAACTCGTCCTCATCGACCTTTTAGAGTTAAAAATCGAACCAAGTGAAAAATTTACTTTTTTCCAAGGCGATTTTACCACAAACGAAATTCAAGAAAATATACAAAATGAATTTTCAGGCAAAAAAATTAACATAATTACCAGTGATATAGCGCCAAATATAACTGGAATTCTTGATATCGACGCAGCTAATATGCTAGATATTCTAGATAAAATCATAGAATTTTCAAAACTAAATCTTGTCAATAACGGTATTTTGGTTTCAAAAATATTTCATAATTCCTTCGATCCACAGCTAAAATCAAGGTTAAGACAAAATTTCAAAATGGTAAAATTATTCAAACCAGAAGCATCCAGAAGATCATCAAGTGAAATATACATAATATGTACTGGCTTTTTTCCGAGTCAAGATAGTGAAAAATAACTCTTGACAAATATCTTCAATCCGACCACTGTGAGTCAAATATTCTTTAAATATGGCATATTCCGCAAAAGTTGTAGAACATTATGATAACCCATCAAATGTAGGAACAATGGACAAAAATGATCCAAATGTCGGTACCGGAATGGTTGGAGCACCAAGCTGCGGTGATGTAATGAGATTGCAAATTAAAGTAAGCGACAGCGGAATAATAGAAGATGCAAAATTTAAAACCTATGGGTGTGGATCGGCAATAGCATCGTCATCCTTGGCGACAGAATGGCTAAAAGGTAAAACTCTTGATCAAGCAACAACGATAAAAAATTCAGAAATTGCAAAAGAATTAGACCTGCCACCTGTAAAAATTCACTGCTCTGTTTTAGCTGAAGATGCTATAAAATCAGCAATCGAAGATTATAAATCAAAACAACAAGCAAGTAATG